>JADLCC010000486.1 GCA_020847425.1 Saprospiraceae bacterium | reverse complement strand
GGCCTGGAAATGCGGGTGCCTTCCGGGAAAAAGGCGGCTATTGCCTGAGAATACCGGAGACACTGTGTATGCAGGGCTTTGCGCAGGTGGCGCAGGTGCAGGTCGTACCTGCCCGTTTCACAGAACAGGGCAAGCGCCTCCTGGGTAGGCGTTGCGGTCGATAAACTATGGGTCAACTTGAGTTGCCGTACGCGTGTAATGTATTTGCCGGGCAGGCACCAGCCTACACGGTATCCCGGCGCGAGGGTTTTGGAGAAGGAACTGCAATACAGCACCATTCCTTCCCGGTCGTAACTTTTGCAGCAGCGCGGGCGCGTTTTGCCGAAATACATTTCCCCGTAAATATCGTCTTCGATCAGCGGAATTTCAGCAGCAGTCAACAGATCGACCAATTCTTTTTTGGCGGCATCCGGCACCACGCTTCCAACCGGATTGTTGAAATTGGGAATAAAAAGACAGGCGGCAATGCGCCGGTTTTGAACGGCTTCTTTCAAAAAACCGAGGTTGATGCCCTGTTCCGCATCGACCGGAATTTCCAGCGCATGCAGGTGCAGCGATTTAAGCAGGTTAAAAATACCGAAATAGGTCGGCGATTCGATGGCCACCGTATCACCGGGCTGCGTGACGGCCCTCAGGCAAATAGACAAGGCTTCCATGCAGCCATTGGTGATCACCACATCGTCGCTGTGTGGTTTGCCGCCCCAGTTAAAAGCCAGCCGAGCTACCTGCCTGCGCAGGTTTTCGTTGCCACTGGCGTCGGCGTAATTCAGGCAACTGCCGGGGCTGCGGCGCAGGGCTTCCAGCAGGCACTTGTTCAATTTGGCGGCAGGCAACAGGCTGATATCGGGCGCTGCAAGCGAAAACTGCATCACACCGGATTCGGACATTTTTTCATACACCTCCGAAATCATCGCTTCTACCGACCACTGTTTGTTGTGCTCTGTGTCGGCGGCAAAACGCGGCGCTTCCGGTTGCGGCAGAAAACGGACGTAATAACCCGATTTGGCCCGCGCTTCGATCAATCCCTTGCTTTCCAGGGCAGAATATGCCTTAAAAGCGGTGCTGAGACTTACACCTTGCTCCCTGCACAAGGTCCTGACAGACAATAGTTTATCTCCTGATTTTAATACGCCGTTGCCGATCATGTTTTCGAGCCGGTCCGCTACCTGGTGGTATAAAAAGTCTTCTTCCTGTATGCGCATGCCCTAATCTGTTATGCTTGAAAAATAAAAAACTGCATCTGTTTTTGATCGGACAAAACTAAGACCTTTGCGGCACACAATTCAAAAAACGCCATGAAAATAGCAAGTACAGCAGCACTTTCAGCCCTCGATCAAGCAGATAAAGTATTTGTAGAACTCTTCCGGCATGGGAGCCTGTCTGTGGAAATTTATCGTCCTGAAAAAGAAGATCTGCAAAAGCCCCACGAGCGGGATGAAATTTACGTGGTACTTTCCGGTACTGGGAAATTTGAAAACCAGGGCATTGTAAGCAGTTTTGGGCCTGGTGACGTGTTGTTTGTGCCGGCTTATGCGCCCCACCGATTTGTCGAATTTACAGAAGATTTTGCCACCTGGGTATTTTTTTACGGACCCAAAGGAGGCGAGGCGCCTGTGCAGGAGGTTAATATCAAAAACTGGGAACCTGCTTTTAAAGACGCCTTTTTTCAACTGAACAAAGCCTGGATCGAGGTGGATTACCCTCTGGAACAACTGGATATCGATGTGCTTAGCCACCCGGAAATACATATTCTGGATAAAGGCGGCTCGATCATAGCAGCATTGGTTGGGGATGAAGTTGCAGGCGTAGTGGCCCTCCGCCCCTTTGGCGAAAACAGCATGGAACTGACGAAAATGGCCGTAGACAACAAATGGCGCGGCCGGGGCATCGGCGAAAAACTGATGTACGCCATCCTGGATGTAGCCCGTGAAAAAGGTGTACCCAAAGTGGTTTTGTTTTCCAATTCCATCACTTCGGCCATAGCAGTCAACTTGTATTTCAAAGTAGGTTTTAAAGAAGTCCCATTGGAAGCGGGGGTGTATAAAAGGGCTAATATTAAAATGGAATTCACTTTGTGAGTGGTGAGTGGTGAGTCGTGAATCGTGAGTGGCATCCAGTTAGAAGAACATGCTCACATTATTCTAACTGGATGCCACTCACGACTCACGACTCACGTCTCACGATTCACGTCTCACCACTCACGTCTCACGTCTCACGTCTCACGTCTCACGTCTAAACATGACCATTCAACTCGCTCAAACTCCCGAAGACATCGCGAAATGCACCCGTGCCATGCTCGAACTGCGTCCGCATATCGCGGCAGAAACCTTTGTTCCACTGGTGCAGGACATGATGAAAGAAGGGTACCAACTCGCATTCATCGAGGAAAATGATGAAGCGGCTGCCGTGATCGGCTTCCGGTATCTCCAGTTCCTTTATTGTGGTAAACATTTTTACATCGACGATCTGAGTACGCTGCCTGAAGCAAGAGGCAAAGGTTACGGCGGCATGCTGCTCGATTATGTAGCGGATCTCGCCCGCGCGGAGGGCTATGAGGTGATCACGCTCGATTCGGGTCACCATCGACATACGGCGCATCGCCTGTACCTGAACAAGGGCTTTTTCATTTCCAGCCACCATTTTTCTAAAAAACTTGGGTAGTTATCAGTTATTGGTTATCAGTTATCCGTGTTGATAATCAAGCATTCGTAAATAACAAGTGGCAAATGGTAAGGGTGAATATACCCGTCAACAACCTTCCAAAGCCACTCACAACTCACGATTCACCACTCACGATTCACAACTCACGATTCACGATTCACCACTCACTTCATGCAGCATTCCATCTATCAAATCGACGCCTTCACCGAACACCTTTTCGGCGGAAATCCGGCTGCGGTTGTGCCGCTTCAAGGTTGGTTGCCCGATACCACCATGCAATTGCTGGCCCGCGAAAACAACCTGGCAGAGACGGCATTTTTTATCCCGCTCGATGGTCCGGATCAGTTTCATATCCGCTGGTTCACACCGACAATAGAAGTTAATCTGTGCGGGCATGCGACCCTGGCCACAGCATATGTGATTTTTAACTGCCTGAAAATCAATCAGTCCGACAAAGTTTCATTCCAGAGTAAAAGCGGCTGGCTACACGTGACCCGTCGGGAAGACTGGCTGACGCTCGATTTTCCTGCGGACAAACTTACAGCGGCAGCGCTCCCGGATGCTGCCCGCACCGGACTGAATATATTGCCTGAAGCAGTTTGGATGGGCCGGGAAGATTACCTGTTGTTGTACCGCAACGAAGCGGAAGTGCTGGCGCTCAAACCCGATTTTCGTGCGCTTGCCAAAGAACCGGTGCGCG
>JADLCC010000485.1 GCA_020847425.1 Saprospiraceae bacterium | reverse complement strand
CTTGTTTCAAAAAAGATTGTTTTCAACTCGCGTTCATCGATGGTCGTCAGCGCGAGCGGGTCGGCCGTATGGTTCAAGTCGCCGGTTTTTATACCGATGAAATCAATCGGCTGCGACACCGGTGCGGTATAAAGGATCGAATTATTCGGAAAAGGATACTGGAACGGATTAACCGGGGTGGGAAAAATGTAATCGGAAGGTATAAACCGCCAGGAGGTATTGTTGGGAAATTCCGTGATAAGTCCAAGAATGAGGTTTCGAATAATAACAATGTCAAACCCGGTAATACTTCCGCTCCGGTTGACGTCTGCCGCGATCATTGTATATGGAGAGGAGATCGGCTCCAGTCCCAGTATATGCCTGGAAATCAATATCATATCGAGCGTGGTAACTCCATTTGAAACACCTGAATTTTTAGTGCAACTCAAACCAAATTCGGTGCTGTCGGGCAATGCTTCAAAAAAAACGGTACCCGTTTCATCGGTCAATTGTGTGGAATCGACCTGAATGGCCGGCGCTACCAGCCGCACCGCTACCGCCTCGATGGGTTGAAAAATTTCGGTCCGCACCCGGCAAGTGATACTGGTAGTGTCCGGCGGGGTGCTGGCAAAAAGGCCAGGGCCGGCCCAAAAAAAACAAACAGTAAGCAGGAAAATGGAAATGCGTTGCATAACAAAAGGCGAAATAAGCGATGATGAAATAAATTCAGATTGCCATATCCCAAACGAAAACCGGGCCGCAAATCTTAAACTGCCACATATGCGCCAAAAATCAGGTAACAGCTCGTGCCTTTTTTGCATGCCACCACAGTTTACCGACACATTCCCGCCACTCACCTATCCTTTCTATCCAAAGCAAAAGGACGCCATAGATTTGTTGAACGATAACACACAGAGATATGCAAAAACTACTACTTCTCCTCGTCCTGATGTTTTGGACAGGTATTCTTGTGTCTCAAACCCGCGAGGATTCCGTCCGGGTCAACAAACTATATTACGGTACGCTGGAAAAAGTACTGGATGAAATCATCACAGAACACAAGGTCAGAATCCTATTCGACCGGGCCGCGATGGCTCAGGTAAAACTTGAAGTTCGCCCTTTTGACAAACCACTCATTCGTTTTCTGGAGCAAGTCTGCCGACCCAACGACCTGAAACTGCTGCGCCTGCCCGATGGCAGCATTCGTATCCTCGGCGCATATGAAAACCCGGAGACAGATGCGCTTACCCGGAAGTCTTCCGTAAATACCGGGGCAAAACAAAAAAACATCACGGTCGCAGGGCTAATTACCGATCGGTCTTCCGGCGAAGCACTACCTTTTGTATCCGTTCGTGTATTAGGGGAGCCGATTGGGGCTACTGCCAATGTGGACGGGCAATTTACCCTGCTGCACGTGCCCACCGACACCAACACCCTGATTTTTACATATGTCGGATACGATCCTGTACAAATTTTCCTTTCCCATGACGCCCCCCTGATGGGATTACAAGTCAGTATGAAATCGGAGGCTACGCTCCAAGAAGTCGTCGTCACTGCCGAACGCGAGGAATTACTCAAAGCTTCCGAACAGGTATCGATGCTCAAAATGACGCCTTCCAAACTCGCCACCCTGCCTTCGCTCGGCGAGCGGGATATTTTCCGGTCCTTCCAGTTGATGCCCGGTATCAGCGCAGCGAATGAGCATACCAGCGGGTTGTACGTGCGTGGTGGCACACCCGACCAGGCCCTTACCCTCTACGACGGATTTACGGTGTACAATGTCGATCACCTGTTCGGTTTTTTCTCCGCTTTCAACTCCAATTCTATCAAAGATGTGCAGTTGTACAAAGGTGTTTTTGATGCCAAATACGGCGGCAGGCTCTCCTCAGTGGTGGAAATTACAGGAAAAGACGGCAATAACCGGCGCTTTAATGCCGGCGGAGACCTGAGCTTGCTCAGTGCAAATGTCTGGCTGGAAAAGCCCTTTAGCGAAAAATTCACCACCATCATCACTGCCCGACGGAGTTGGAAAGGCCCCTTGTACCAGAAAATTTTTGACCGCTTCAGCGGCGAAGAAGACGATACGCAAAACACCCCGTTCGGCGGCCAATTCGGTAATGCACAGGTATCTTCGTATTTCTACGATATCAATGCCAAAGCAACCTGGAAACCCAATGAAAAAGATGTTTTTTCACTCAGTTTCTACAATGGCGCCGACAAGTTGGACAACTCGATCACACCGCAACTTCCTTCCGGTTTTGGAGGCGGCGGCGGTCGACTCAGCCTTGGCATCACCGACCTGACCAACTGGGGAAATACGGGAGCCAGCCTCAAATGGAGCCGAAAATGGAGTGAACGGCTGTACACCAATACACTCGTCAGTTACTCCAATTATTTTTCCAACCGAGATCGCTCCGTGAGCGGCTCATTCGAACGAGACGGCGAATCGCAGGATATCAGGCGCGGCACTTTTGAAAACAATAACCTGAAGGACTTTTCCGCCAAAACGGACTGGGCCTGGAAAATTCTGCAAGGCCATCAACTCGAATTCGGCGCCTCGGCTACCCAGAACGACATTGCCTACACATATGCCCAAAGCGATACCGCTACCCTGCTCGACCGCAGCAGCAAGGGAAGCACCTCAACGGCGTACCTACAGGACAAAGCCAGTTTTTTTAAGGAAAAACTCGTTTTTACGCCGGGTATACGAGCTTCTTATTTTTCGCCGACCGGTAAAATGTACTACGAGCCCCGGGCAAATATGACGCTGAAAATAACCGATCAATTCAAACTCAAAGGCGCTACCGGGTTGTACTACCAGTTTGCCAAACGGGTTATCCGGGAAGACGTGCTGAGCGGCAGCCGCGATTTTTGGGTACTCACCGACGGCGAGCGGCTCCCTGTTGCCAGTAGCAGGCAGTATGTGGCGGGCCTAGCCTGGGAAAACAAAGACTGGCTTTTCGACGCCGAAGCCTATTACAAAACCCTCGACGGCCTCACGGAATATTCGTTGCGGTTTACACCCGGCGGGCCTGGACAGCCCGGCGGACCCGGACAGTTCGAGTATGAGGAAAATTTCTTCAATGGCACCGGCACCGCGCGCGGCATCGACTTATTGCTTCAGAAAAAAAGTGGTCGTTTCAATGGCTGGCTCGGCTATACGCTCGGCGATACCCGGCAAAACTACCCCGTGTACGGCGACACTGATTTTTATGCCTCCAATGATGTAACGCACGAATTCAAGGCGGTCGGTCTCTACCACTGGCGCAGATGGGATTTCTCCGCTACCTGGATTTATGCATCCGGCAAACCCTACACGGCGCCGGAAGGAGGCTACCAGATTACCCTGCTGGACGGCACAACACAGGATTTCCTCAATGTGTCGACTAAAAATGCATACCGGCTTCCCGACTACCACCGCTTCGACGTGGCAGCAACCTACAACTTCCTGTTCGGCAAAGCGCCCGCCACCCTGGGGTTCAGTATTTTCAACTTGTACAACCGCGCTAATGTGTGGTATAAAGAATTCGAAATCATTGATAACCAGGTTATTTCAACGGATGTCAACTATTTGGGCCTTACGCCCAATGTGACGCTGGGAGTCAAACTTCGCTAACGTACGGCGTTGTGCCAAAAGAGTCGAGGTGGAATAAGGCGCCAAATTATACTTGTTTTTTTCGGTGCAAAACTTCCCGAAAGTTTTAAATTTTCGGGAAGTTGGAGGTAACGCGAAATTAAATTTTACACTAAAACCATGGCTCAAGTAGAATCCGACTTTTAACACAACCCCTTTCCTCGCCGGAACAGCGTACCGGCGTTCAAACAACCTTCAACATGAAAAAGATATTCTTCATACAACTCGTCCTCCTATTCCTCTCCGCCTGCGAAAAAACCGCGCTCACCACTGCATCCGACTCCATCGGTCGTCCTGTGGTAGAGGCTTACCTCTCGCCGGGCCAGACGCCTTCTGTAAAAATCACATACCAACTGGCTTTCGGCAGCGCCGACACCCTGGTCAAACCCATTGAAAACCTGCAAGTCTTTATTGAAACAGATGGAGGAACGTATCCGCTCAGTTATTCGGTCAGCGACTCATCTTATCTGGCCGACGGCTCCTGGCAGGTGCAGGCAGGCCAAACCTGTCGCCTTCTTTTCGACTATAACGGCGGCACAGTTACCGCCGAATCAGTGATCCCGCCTAAACCGGATGGATTTATCGCTTCAACCAGCAGCATAGCGATACCGCAGTTTTCCCCAGGCAGCGGTACTTTTCCTACATTCCCGGATCCGATTGAACTGGGCTGGGAAAATCCAGACGGCGCTTATTACCTCATTGTAGTGGAAAACCTGGAAACAGACCCGGAAGCCATTTTTGAAGACAACGGCGATACCAACAGGCCACCGCGCCCAACTTTCAGGAGCGAGCCGGAACAAACCAACACCTTTGAAATAGGATTCCAAAACTTTCAATATTATGGCGCGCACCGCGTCATTCTTTTCCGGCTCAATGCGGAATATGCCTCCTTGTACGACGACAATGGAAACAGTTCGCAAAACCTGACAGCACCTTATTCAAATGTTGTGGGTGGATTGGGTATTTTTACAGGACTGAATGCCGATACCCTGATGGTGACGGTGAGCAAGTGAAAAGGCAAAGGGCAAAATTGCAAAAGGCAATGATTTACATTGCCCTTTGCTTTTTGCTCTTTGCCCTTTATCCTTTTATTTATTTATTTTGACCAACTATCTTAAATCAACGATTCTGCAACGCATTGTTATCCACCTGACGGTCTGGCTGGCAGTACTGAGCCTGCCTTTTCTGTTGCGACCCGACATGACTGGGCGGCCCATGCCCCCGGGAATGCCTGCGGAAACGCCCTACAGCAGGGAAATATTTTTTCTGGTGCAAAATGCCGTACTAATCATTTTTTTCTACCTGAACTATGCAGTACTCGTTCCGCGTTTCCTGACTATTCAACGGCGCAGATGGACCTATTTTGCTGTAATTCTGCTAAGTTTCCTAGTTTTTCAGGTATTGGCTTCGGTATTACAGTATCTACTTATAACGCCGCCGCCAGGCAACCTGAGCCGGTACTTTTTTCAAAAATTCAGTTTTTTAACGTCCATTTTTTTCTTCGGACTGGCATGGGCTGCCAGCAGCGGTATCCGCTTGAATACGGAATGGCACAAAGCGGAAAAGCGCCGCCGGGAAAGTGAAAATGAACGACTCCAAGTTGAATTGAAACAGTTGAAAAGTCAACTCAATCCGCATTTTTTATTCAACACACTCAATGGTATTTATACACTCACCCTGACAAAAACCGACTCCGCTTCCAATGCCGTGCTGCAGCTCAGCCACTTACTGCGTTATGTGATGACAGAAACTCAATATGATTTTGTCCCACTCGACCGCGACCTGGAACACCTTCAGCATTTTGTAGCGTTGCATCAGATGCGCCTGACGGCACAAACGCCTGTAACGTTTACCATAGAGGGCGACCCCAATGGACATCAGGTGGCCCCCTTGCTGCTTTTACCTTTCGTTGAAAATGCTTTTAAATTCGGTAGCAGTGCCCGGGACTTGTCGCCCGTTCAGATCGCAGTGGTTATCACAGAGAAACAATTGACCTTATCCTGCCGCAACCATATCCGTAATACACAAGCCGTTTCCAGTGGGATTGGGATTGCCAACACCCGCCGACGGCTCGATCTGCTGTATAATGGGCGTTACAGCCTGCATATTTCCGAACAAAAAGGCATTTATAATGTGCTGTTAAACATCGAACTATGACCTGTCTCGCCCTCGACGACGAACCCCTCGCGCTGCAATTGCTCGCCTCCTACACGAAGCGGCTCCCGGCATTGACGCCACAAGGGTTTTTCAACAACCCCGACGAGGCCCACAAACGCCTTTCAGCGGGCGACATCGACCTGCTTTTTCTCGATATTCAGATGCCGGATATCAGCGGGTTGCAGTTTTTAAAGAAATTAACCAACCCTCCAATCGTCATTTTCACCACGGCTTATGCCGAATTTGCCGTCGAAGGTTTCAACCTCAATGCAGTCGATTACCTGCTGAAGCCTTTTGACTTTGATCGTTTTGCAAAAGCAGTCAATAAAGCCTTTGATTACCGGCAATTTTTAAATCACCAGAAAAACGAAAGTGCTACAAGTCTGTTCGTCAAAGTGGAATACAGCATCGTGCAAATTCCACTCGATGATATTATTTTTATTGAAGGTTTTGATGATTACATCAAAATCCATACCGTCGGAAAACCCATTCTAACGCTCCTTTCACTCAAAAATGTGCTAAAAGTGCTGCCTGCACAGCGTTTTTTACGCGTTCACCGCTCATTTATTGTTGCCATAGATAAAATCATATACGTACGGGCTCAAAAAATTGGAGTCGAAAGCAGGGATATTCCGGTAGGCGCAACATATGGGCGCGCTTTGCAAAGCGTGTTGGATAATGCCCCGAAAAAAAATTCCAGACCCGCATCAGGGTAACCTTTCGCTTGTGTGTCTCAGGGTATCAATCATTACTTACAAAAACGATCACACAAGCTATGACTACCAAAATGAATCTCCCCGGCCTGCTGCTGTTCTTCGCAGTTGTATTGTTCACCATTCCCTCCTGCGATATCCTCGGCATCCGCGGCACGGGCGAACTGGAAACCGAAATCCGCAACGTAGATAACTTCCATGCCCTGGAAGTAAATGTCCCCGGCGACGTGGAAGTGCGCACCGACAGCGTTTTTTACGTGGAAGTAACCTGCGAAGGCAACCTGATCGCTTACCTGGAAACGGTGGAAGACGACGGCGTACTGAAAATCCACTTCGACCGCGATGTATATGATGTAGACGACCTGAAAATTGTCGTTTCGGCGCCTTCCTGGGATGGTTTTAAAATCAACGGCAGCGCCGATGTGGATGTACCCGATGCCATCAGCGGCAACAAACTCGACGTCGGTGTGTCCGGCAGCGGCAACCTGAAAGTGTTCAACCTCGATTTCAACAAAATCGAAACGCGGGTGAGCGGCAGCGGCGATGTGTTCCTCGACGGCTCAGCCGACGACCTAAAATGCACCGTTTCCGGCAGCGGCAACGTAGACGCGCTCGGATGCCCGGTGAAAACGGCCACCGTAAGTGTTTCCGGCAGCGGCGATGTGCGCCTGCACGTCACGGAAAGCCTGGATGTAACGATCAGCGGCAGCGGCGATGTGGAATATGAAGGCAATCCGCAGGTGACCAAACAGGTGTCGGGTTCGGGGAACGTGCGGAAACTGTAACACCGAACCCTGTACGGTGCCATGTACCGGCTGCTTATTGAAGTTTCTAAATAAAACGGCATTATTGTTTTCAATCACAGAAAATAGTGCTGCATTACAAACTGAATGTTTGCCGTTCATTCGTTCGGCTTTTAGTGGTGGCATGGGTTTGTGCATGTTAAACAGTTCGT
>JADLCC010000484.1 GCA_020847425.1 Saprospiraceae bacterium | reverse complement strand
GAATCGTGAGTGGTACTTCGCCCAAACCTTGCCACGAAGTCCAGGGCAAAGTATCACTCACGATTCACCACTCACGATTCACGACTATATTGTTCCGCATAATAAGCCTGATACGCTCCCGAAATCACATGCCGGAGCCAGTCCTCATGTTCCAGGTACCATTTAACCGTTTGGCGGAAGCCCTCTTCAAAACGAATGGACGGTTCCCAGCCCAGTTCATCGCGCAATTTGGACGCGTCGATGGCGTAACGGCGGTCGTGGCCGGGTCGGTCGGCGACAAAAGTGATCAGTTGGCGTGCGGAGCCTTGCGGGCGACCGAGTAATTCATCGACGATATCGCAGAGTTGCTGCACCAGGTCGATGTTTTTCCATTCATTGTTGCCGCCGATATTATACGTCTCTCCATTGCGGCCATTGTGGAAAATCACGTCGATGGCAGAAGCATGGTCTTTTACCCACAACCAGTCGCGGGTGTATTTGCCGTCGCCGTAAATGGGCAGCGGCTTGCCTTCCCGTATGTTGTTGATGACCAGTGGAATGAGTTTTTCCGGAAAATGGTTGGGACCATAGTTGTTGCTGCAATTGGACAGCACCACAGGCATATGATAGGTATGCCAGTACGCCCGCACAAAATGGTCGCTGGCGGCTTTGGAAGCAGAATACGGCGAACGCGGATCGTACCGGGTTTCTTCGGTAAAAAAGCCCTCTTCACCCAAAGAGCCATACACCTCGTCGGTAGAAACATGGTAAAAACGTTTGCCGCCCGGGTGCTCCTTCCAGGCATTGCGCGCGGCATTCAGCAGTTGCACCGTGCCCATCACGTTTGTTTCGACAAATGCCATCGGATTGGAAATAGACCGATCCACATGGCTTTCAGCCGCCAGGTGAATCACCCCGTCGAACTTGTATTTTTCAAATAAACCCTGCAAAAACGGCGCATCGAGGATGCTTCCGCGCTCGAAAATGTAATTCGGTGCGGTTTCGACATCACTCAGGTTTTCCAGGTTGCCCGCATACGTGAGGGCATCCAGGTTGACAATGCGGTAGTGCGGGTATTTATGTACAAAAAGCCGCACCACATGCGAGCCGATAAACCCGGCCCCGCCGGTAATTAAAACATTCATGGTTGGTCAGGTTTAAAAAAGGCAAAGTTGCAAAGTGCAAATGCTTGAGTATCAAGCCCGATAACGAATAACTGATAACCGATAACTACTACACTTTCACGACTTGTTTGAAATAGTCATGCGTGATGCGCAGGCCCGTCGCCCGGTCGAATTTAGGTTCCCAGCCCAGAATATTCCGCGCTTTGGTAATATCCGGCTGGCGCTGTTTCGGGTCATCCACCGGCAGCGGACGGTAATCGATGTATGCCTTCGGGTTTTGCACCAGGTCGAGTACTTCGTGGGCAAACTGCATCACGGTGATTTCCGAAGGATTGCCCACATTGACGGGCAGGTGGTAGTCACTCAGCAGCAGGCGGTAAATGCCTTCCACCAGGTCGTCGACATAACAGAAAGAACGCGTTTGGGAGCCGTCTCCGAATACGGTAAGTCCTTCACCGCGAATGGCTTGTGAAAAGAACGCGGGCAACACACGGCCATCGTTGACCCGCATGCGCGGACCGTAGGTATTAAAAATCCGGATGATCCGGGTCTCTACCTGGTGGTAGTTGTGGTAGGCCATGGTAATGGCTTCGAGGAAACGTTTGGCTTCGTCGTACACGCCGCGCGGCCCAACAGGGTTCACATTGCCCCAGTATTCTTCCACCTGCGGGTGCACCAGCGGATCGCCGTACACTTCCGATGTGGATGCTACGAGGATGCGCGCCTTTTTTTCCTTGGCCAGCCCGAGCAGGTTGTGGGTGCCGTGCGCGCCCACTTTCAGGGTCTGGATGGGCATGAGCAGGTAATCGACCGGACTCGCCGGCGACGCGAAATTCAGGATATAATCCAGTTTTCCCGGCACATGGATAAACTTGGTTACATCGTGGTGGTAATATTCAAAGTCTTTTTCCTTGAACAAATGTTCGATATTGCTCAGGTCGCCCGTCAGCAAATTGTCCATGGCGATCACCTGGTAACCTTCGGCCATAAAGCGATCGCAGAGGTGCGATCCGATAAAACCGGCAGCGCCGGCAATGAGTATTCGTTTCTTAGTCATGTATTGTCTTTTTTAGTGTTTGGTGTTTAGGTGTTTTAGTGTTTTGGTCTTTTTGTGTTTTAGAGGGTGCATTGCCCATTGGACTTCTCCCTGCTGAAGAGCAATGCACCCTCTAAAACACAAAAACACTAAAACACCTAAACACTAAACACTACTTGGCAAATGCGGCGCAAAGATAATGCAACTCTATGGCAACAACTCTGTTCACCTGTACGGTATCTTTGCAAACGCAAAAACAGATTTCATGACGCAAACAGCGGCCGGCGGTGGCAGGCCCGGCACCATCGCCTTTCATTCCCGGCCCCAACCTTCTTTTAATAAAAATTTCGACCTGCTGATCCGCACCTTGCATGAGTGGAAAACAGCGGGTTATGAGATTTATATCTGCTCCGAAAACACCAAACAATTCGACCGCCTCGCCTCGATTTTTAAAGAATTAAAGGCCGACGTGGCGTTTTTACCAGTCGATACGGCCATCCACGAAGGTTTTGTGGACGAAGACCTGAAGATTGCGGTGCTCACCGACCACCAGATTTTTCAGCGCTACCACCAATACAAAATCAGGCAGGGCTTCACCAAAGAACAGGCGCTTACGACGAGGGTACTGCGGGAACTATCGCCCGGCGACTACGTAACGCACATCGACCACGGTATCGGAAAATTTGCCGGACTGCAAAAAATAGAAATCGGCGGACAAATGCAGGAGGCCGTTCGCCTCAATTACAAAAACAACGATATCCTGTACGTCAGCATCCATTCGCTGCACAAAATCTCCAAATACGTCGGACAGGAAGGTACCGCCCCGCAACTGTCCAAAATCGGCTCCGATTCCTGGAAACAACTCAAGGCACGCACCAAAAAGCGCATCAAGGATATTGCCGCCGAACTGATCAAACTGTACGCCGGCCGCCGCGCCGCCAAAGGCCACGCTTTCCCGCCCGACGGCTACCTGCAAACGGAACTAGAAGCCTCTTTTGTGTACGAAGACACGCCCGATCAGTACAAAGCGACCAACGACGTGAAAGCCGACATGGAAAAGGAATATCCCATGGATCGCCTGATCTGCGGAGATGTGGGATTCGGGAAAACGGAAGTCGCCATCCGCGCTGCCTTCAAAGCCTGTACCGACGGAAAACAGGTGGCCATTCTGGTCCCGACTACCATCCTCGCTCTTCAGCACTGGAAAACGTTTACGGAACGCCTGAAGGAATTTCCCGTAACGGTCGATTACCTCAACCGCTTCCGCACCGCGAAAGAGAAAAAACTGGTGCTGGAAAAACTGAAATCGGGGCAGGTCGACATCGTCATCGGCACCCATGCATTGCTCAGCAAAGAAGTGGCATTCAAGGATTTAGGCCTGCTGATTGTGGATGAAGAGCAAAAATTCGG
>JADLCC010000483.1 GCA_020847425.1 Saprospiraceae bacterium | reverse complement strand
TTTTTACAGTAGGCGCCACCCTGGCAAGTGATCCGGACAAACACCCTCCTACGCCTGATCTCGTTTCCGAAGATATCACACTGCTGGAACAGGAAATGGATGTGATGGATGCAGGCTTACCGCCTTTAAAAAACTTCATTCTACCGGGAGGCCATACTTCAGTGTCTGTTTGTCACGTTTGTCGGACGGTTTGCAGAAGGGCGGAACGACTGGTCGTCGCGCTCCACCAGACCGACCCTGTCGATACCCTGATTTTGCAGTACCTCAACCGCCTGTCCGATTACTTTTTTATGCTGGCGAGGCAACTGGGGCACGAACTGGGGGCAGAAGAAGTGATTTGGAACCCTAGATCCTGAATTGAGCGTTTTTGGGTGTTTAGTATTTAGTGTTTAGGGCGCTTCGCCTAAACTACTCACAGTTGCCGAGGCGAAGCACCCTAAACACTAAATACTAAACAATAAACACTCGCATAACTCAAATAACGGACAACTATTTTCATGTTCAAAGGCTTAACATCAGGCTTGTTTCCAACCATATTGCCAAAATTACGGCTGGGTTGGCCCATTCGCAGTCACTGGTTGCTGGCGGGCCTGTGCGCGGTGCTTTTTGCCCTGCTCATGCCGTTGGAACAAGCATTTCCTTACAGGTTTCAACAAGGGCAACCCTGGAGTTACAGGAGCCTGAATGCGCCGTTCGATTTTGAAGTATTGTATCCTGAAGAACAGGTTCGTGCAGCGTTGGACCAGGTGCATGCGGAACATGCGCCATATTTCAGACTGGACCAGGAGGTGTCGCGCCGGCAAAAAAAATATTTTGTTCGGCTGGTAGATGATCAGGTACAAATCAGCAGGCATGATACGCAATTTGAAGATTTGGTGCGGAATCAGGCCGCTTATGTTGCTTTTGGCCAACAGTTACTCGATATCATTTACGGCCAGGGGCTGGCAGATCCAAACGATGAGGTATTCAAAGACACGCCCGGATATGTTTATTTCATTTCCGGAAACATGGAAAAAAAGGTTCCTGTCCAGGAAGTACAAACGATCAATACTGCGCGCAATTTTTTAACGGATACACTTCCTTTCAGCCCATTGCGGCAACCTGAACTGATACTTCCATTGCTGGAAAAATCCTTGTCCGTAAACCTGCAATACAGTGATTCTCTGACCATTATATACAAAAAGCGAAAACTGGCAGCAGTTACCGGCACAGGAATAATGGTACACAAGGGAGAACAAATTATCCAGCCCGGCGAAATAATAACCAGTGAACTGGAACAGAAACTCCGGTCGTTGCAAAGGCTTTATCATTCCGACCAGGGGCCTTACGCTCCTGTAGGAACCGGGCTGCTTGCCTTGCTGGCATTCCTCTTTTTACTGTGGGCCATACACCGGCAAATGCCTGGTAACCGTCAGTTGTTTCCGTTTGTGGCCATTTCAGTTCTGGTATTGAGCCTCGGAATTGGATGGCTGGGAAGGGTAGGAGAGGCCGTTACGTTGCTACTTCCGCTGTGGGCGCTGCCGCTGTTGTTCCGTCAAAGTATCGGCAGTATTACGACTGGCAGGCTTATCTGGCTTGCCGCAGTGTTTCTCACTACGGTGGGGATGAGCTGGCCGGGCGGGTGGCTGGCGATCCAGGCTGCAGGTCTTCTTTCCATGCTTTTTTTCCTCGAACAACAAACGGAGTGGAAGCCGAGAATCCTAACAACTGGCCTGGTCTGGCTGATTCAACTCGTAGCATTGACCGGACTTGCTTTTTCGGGCCAACTGCCGGGAACGATGCGCTGGTCTGATGGCGCCATATTCCTTTTTCTGGGCATGCTGCTTTCCTTTATGGTATATCCCATGCGTCGCTTGCTGAAGCACCAGGTTGGTAATACGATTGAATGGGATACGGATTAAGAAGCACACGGATTGGAAGGATGAGACTCGGATTTATTGAGATTTTTTCAAATCCGTGTCTCATCCTTCCAATCCGTGTGCTTCTTAATCCCGGTTTCACATCCTCAAATCCTCGACCCTTACGCCCGGATACTTTTTAGCATCAAATGAAAATATTCCTGCTGCAAATTTTTTATTGGAAGATAAACGACTGATAACGAACGTGTAACGGGAGTTGTCTTTGCCGAATGCTTTAATGCTTTGAATACTGCCGGCCTTTTCATCCACACTCAGGCGCAGTTTTGAATATTCCGAATTTTTATCTTTCGGTTTGAATTCAATCTGGGTCAGCAATTTTCCGCCTTCCGATATTTTGTCCGTAATAGCATACAGGAAATCGCCTTTCTGATAGCGCTTCAACAATTCTTTCGGTGTCAGGAAGCCATTGTCGCTGCCCGGTTCCGCATTGTTGATTTGTACTTCATTGTTCTTTTTCAGGTACACCCAGGTGGTTTTGGCATCGCTGACAATCACTTGCTGATCCATATCCAGCCGGAATTTATCGCCTTCCTGGCTGATTGTTCCTTTTTGAACTTCCTTGGGCTGACCGAGCACTTCAATGGTCAGCGTAAAAGCGGCTTCTATGGTAGTATAAGCCTCGTATTTTTTGCGGATTTTATCCAGTACCTTTTTCGCTTCGGGGTCATTTTTTTCTGCCTGCGCACCAGATTGTGCCCAAACGGTGCCTGACAACAATAAAAGCAAGGGAAACAACAGTTTTTTCATGTTTTGTTTTTACTTATTTGTCATCAAAACGAAGCACTGTCTCCAAAGTTGCTTTTTATAAGGTTAAAGATTCCTAAAAGATGCCACACGGATCAGATGGATGAGACACGGATTTATAAGGATCTGCTTGAAATTCGTGCCCCCCGAACACGCTCTTACCGGTATTTGTTGTACCGGCGCCGTTTTTGGTCGGGTAAAAACATCAGACGTGCGTAAGCGCCGGTTAGTGCGCCAAAACCTGCGAGCAAACCGCCTAAAAACGCGGTCAGGGCCAGCAAATGCCAGCTTTGCATACCCATGAACAGTTGGCCGACTTTAGCGGATAGCATTCCTGCGTTTCGTATATTTAGCAGCATGGCGGCGATCAGCCAAAGCATTGAACCGGCAAAAAATCCTGTTGAAAAACTTTTGCCGCCGGACAAGGGGAACATAAAAATAGCCAGGGCTGCGATCGGAGTCAAACTCCACCAGGGCAGGCCAACAAAACACAGACATCCAAAAATCAGGATAAAAATCGTTGCAAAAAGAGCATTTTTCATGGCTTCGTATGGCTATTGATTAGAAACGAATGTTTGTTTTCCCAGTATCCGGTCGGGCGCTTCACCAGGCGCCGAAAGAAACAGCAGTTCGTAATATTCTCCCTTCGCCCAGGTATCTACCATGTTGTCATAATACCGGCTGCCAGGGTTGCCCGATTGCCCGCCGGGGTACACCCCGATGCCTTTTACTTTTTCGCCCAGGTCGACAATCATACGCCAGGAAGGGCCGTTGGTTTTGCTGACGGCATTCGGCGTCGATTTATTACCGCTCACCACCAGGTCGAGCCGACTGAAAGCGTCAATCTGTGCCAGGTGTTTGAGTGCGAATCCGCGGTAATTGCCCCATGCGATGCGTTTTTCGGGATTTTGCCGGAAATAAGATTGCATGGCTTTAAAGGATTCATTGACAATATCATTTGCCGTTTCTCTGGCAGGCGTATCGGGGTGGTCAAAGAAAATATTGGCGGTATCCCGTTCGAGCAATTCAATAAAACGCCAGGCTTCCGGAAACAGGATCGCCTTTTTTTCTTTGCGAACGGCATCCATTTCATCCCAGGTTTTCAAATAACAGGAGTCGTACCAGACATCATACAACGGTGGCGCTGTTTGGTCCGCATCATAGGTATATTGCCATTCTGCGATTTCTTTGGCCATTTTCTGGCCCTCTTCATCCAGTTTGCTTTGGTCCAGTAGCCGGAACATGGCAGGAAGGGCGTCTGCGGCCCGTTGGCTGTAATTATCCAGTTGCATGGCTTTCATGGAAGCGGGTGTAGCTTTCTGCAAAGTATCCAGTCGGTCGAAAATTCGCCGGCTCCTGTAATCCTCAAAATCATTACTCAGGTAATAATAAGGATAACTTGGAGGTGTAGAATGCTGATTGGCGGAAAACACAAAACCCCTTGACGGATTTTTCATGCTCGGCAGCATGTCTTTGGGAATGTAATCCTGCCAGGCATTCGCCCATTTGCTGCCATCCTGCACAAAACGGCCTTGTCCGGGTGCTCTGACGGGGAACCTGCCTTGCACCTGAATGGCAATATCGCCGCTGCGGGTAGCAAAAACGAAATTTTGAGCCGGACAGTCAAAACCACTTAAAGCCGCGCGGTAATCCGTATAGTTTTTACCGGAATTAAGCAGGAGAAACAGCGCCATTTCATCCGGTTCCGGCACATCGTGGGTAATCCACCGCAAAGCGCAATCGTATAATGGATGAGCTGGGTCGTTGTCAAAAGTCATAGGACCCCAAATCGTATACCGCACGGTATCCACAACGGTTTCCTTTCCACGCACCAGGATATTTTCAATCTGTTTGCGCACTTCGCGTGGTTCGCCGTCGAGGGTATATTTGGTATGTTCTGTATCCAGCCATTTTACGCGGTACCAGTCGGATACGTCGTGCCCGACATTGGTCATACCCCAGGCTGTATTTTCATTAAAACCAATCACAACGCCCGGAACACCCGGCAGGGACACGCCGTAACAATTTTGTTCGGGCGTGTGAATTTGCACCTGGTACCATATGGAGGGCAGGGTGAGGTTAAGGTGCGGGTCGTTGGCGAGCAGCGGGTGTCCCGATGCCGTTTTGGAGCCTGATACAGCCCAGTTGTTGCTGCCTTTCAGGTAACCGTCGATCTCCTGTATTTCGGGCAGATCATTGGACGTCAGCGAATTATCAAGATTTTGTTCGGCTTTATAACTCGTTGTTGCCGGTGGGGGCAACACGACCTGGCGTTCTTTCCATTGGCCGGTATCAGGAATAATAGGTTGTTGTTTAGGGTTCCATTCCGGGTATAAAAAATCAAAAGTTTCCTTGCCGAATTTGGCAAGTGTGTTTGTCGCGGCCAGGTCGCTTTCACCTGCTGCAAGGTTTTCAGCCATGCTTTCGATGACCAGCGCCGTTTTCAGGACACTCCAGGGTTCCGGCTGATAATCCAGTAGTTTGAATTCGATAGGGTAGTCCTGCCTGGACAGTTGCGCGATATAATCGTTGACCCCGGCGGTGTAAGCCTCCAGCAAACGCATGCCATCGGGCGATTTGCGCCAGCCGATCAGGGCATTTTCTGCGGCAAATACCATTCCGCGGCGACGGCTGTTTTTATCGATAGCCAGCGTACGCTCGCCCAGCACTTCCGACAGACGGCCTGCAGCCTTTCGGGTGGTCATATCCATTTGCCAAAGCCGTTGGCTTGCCGTTACGAAACCCTGCACGCGCATGGCATCTTCCTGGTTCTGTGCAAAAATATGCGGCACCATCAGGTCGTCGTAAACCACCTCACAAGGCGCTTTTAAGCCACTTATTTTTTGTTCGGAGAATGGAAGCCCAAAGGAGGGTTCGGCATTTTTCCAGAATCCCGAAAAAGGGTTGAAGAAAGAGCCGAGTGGCGGAAGGTTTTTATCACCTACCGATTGAGGAACCTGCAAGCGCAAGATGAGCAGACAGGACACCGCTAAAGCCAGTAAAAATCGCAACAATCGCATGGATAATTTTATTTGGACAGCAAAGAATGTGGGCGAAGGTATAAACCTCAATGAAAACGGAGTACTGACAGCGATTCAATTTTCAAAAACCGTTTTTTTATTGGAAAAAATACCGCCCTGCTTTTAATGATTTTGCAAAAAACGTCCCGCTCAAACAAAGGATGATATTTTTTAAAAAAATCCACTCTAAAAATTTGTTGCTTCGCTATAAGTTATCTTAAACTTGCACCAAGTAGTTTTTGTGTTTATTTGTTTGGGTTAGAGTCCCTCGCCGCAATAGGTTGAGGGATTTCTTTTTTTTACGACCTTACCATTGGAGTTTCCTACGTGTAAAAGATTGATTTCCAGCAGGATATTCATCAGGCTCCACCAATCCATAACAGATCATTACAGTCCTTCACAAAGCACGAAAGCCGGCGAGTTGTCTCGTCGGCTTTCGTATGTGCAGCAAAATAGGGCCTTTGAACAAATCAAAGACGACCTAAAGCACCTGCCAGGGCGGTAAACTGGAAAGGCCAGGCAACCCACACCCATTCAGGCTTCCATATCAGAAGTGCAACCATGGCTACGGTACTCACGATAAAAATCAGCCAGTCGCGGCTTCTGTTTTCAGTGTATTCTTCGTTCTTTTTCATGTGCAAAACCATTTGTGATGCCGCAAATGTAGAAAACCTTGTCTGTTATTGACGCCAACTGCTTTGTTTTTTTGAAATTTGAGAACAGTTTGAATTCGTTTTAAAAAAGGTAGAGGGGCTTTCCCGGAAAAACCAGTTCCTTTGCAGGGATTTAAGATGGTTTGAAGGTTTGATAGTTGGATGGTTTGAAGTTGCTACTTAAGACTTTTGGTTACAACTTCAAACCATCCAACTATCAAACCTTCAAACCTCCCAACCATCACCAATTTCTTCCTCTTTCCATAGCACACAATATGATTCAGGTTTTTGTCACAGGAGGCACTTTTGACAAGGAATACAACTACATCACCGGCGAACTATATTTCAAGGATACCCACCTCAAAGAGATGTTCGACCGTGGTCGTTGCGAAGTGGAAATTGACATCAAAACCCTGATGATGGTGGATTCACTGTCCATGCGGGATGAAGACCTCGCAATTATTTCCTACAATTGCCTGAAAACGCCCAATGATCGTATCATCATCACCCATGGAACCGACCGCATGGTGGAAACGGCCCGACTGTTGGCCGAAGCGCAGATAGAAGGCAAAACCATCGTGCTAACTGGCGCCATGATTCCTTATGCATTCGGCAACTCATCGGACGGGTTCTTCAACCTGGGGAGTGCACTCGCCTTCGTACAGGTGCTCCCTCCGGGCGTATATGTGGTCATGAACGGCCGCTATTTCGACTGGGACAAGGTGCGGAAAAACCGGCAACTGGGGAGTTTTGAAGAGTTGGCGGAAGATGAGGCGGTGGGATAGAAGGGAGGTTTGAAGGTTTGATAGTTGGATGGTTTGGGGTTGTAACTCATGACTTTAGGTTACAACCCCAAACCATCCAACTATCAAACCTTCAAACCAACCCCTAAAACGGCTTCTCCATAAAATTCAACTTTCCTCCAAATAGCCAGGCATAAATCCCCGCAGCCAGCAAAGGCGTCAGTATACTAATGGCCATCACCCAGAAATACTTGCGCGGCACCTTGGTCGG
>JADLCC010000482.1 GCA_020847425.1 Saprospiraceae bacterium | reverse complement strand
TACCGTTTCATGTTTGGTAAACCCAAGTATGAAACGGTACACTCTACGGACTTCGCACTTCGCACTGAAGACTTCGGACTCTTAAAAGCACCAACCGTTGGCTTTCAGCAGCGCTTCCGCCACAACCCGACGTTTCACTTTCACATTCACAGCCGGGTATTTCGTAAAGCGTTTCAGGCCCATCAGGAAGGTTTTCAGCAGGTCGCCTTCGGCAAAAGAAGCCAGGGCGTCCGTGGCGTTTTTGCCCATGCGGGCGGTGGCGTCGTGGAAGAACACCTGGAGCATGGCGTCGTACACCTCCTGCGGTTGTTCTTTGGGCAGGTCGACCATTTTTTGTACCCGCAGCAGCATGGATTCGGCAGCGTAAAGGTCGATCAGCATATCCGCGCAGTTCATCAGGATTTCCTGTTCGTCTTTCAGGTTCAGTTTGCCGTCCATCTGCATTTTGGCAGCGCCACCGGCAACCATCAGGATGATCTTTTTAAAATCGGCCAGCGCTTTTGTTTCTTCTGCGTAAGCGCCTTCCAGTTTTTCCATGGATGGCATGGAAGTCAGTTCTTTTTGCACGGCCCAGGCCGGTCCTACGATGTCTAGTTTGCCTTTCAGGGCGCGTTTGAACAACTGATCGACCATCAGCATCCGGTTGATTTCGTTGGTGCCTTCGTAGATGCGGTTGATCCGGCTGTCGCGGTAGGCGCGGGCAGCGGCGTATTCTTCGCTGAAGCCGATACCGCCGTGGATTTGTACGTTTTCATCCACGCAGAAGTCGGTCACTTCCGAGCCGAGTACTTTCAGGATAGAGCATTCGATGGCGTATTCTTCAGCGGCTTCGAGCATAGCCTGTCCGTAGGATTGTCCGGCGGCTTCTTCTTCTGCTTTTTTGTCGGACATCAGTTGAGACGTCCGGTAAGCGGTGCTTTCAGCGGCGAAATTGCGGATGGCCATTTCGGCCAGTTTGTTCTGTATGGCGCCGAAATTGCCGATCGATTGGCCGAATTGCTGGCGTTCGTTGGCATAGCGGGTAGCCATGTTGATTACCTCTTTGTTGCCGCCGATGCACATGACGCCCAGTTTGTAGCGACCTATGTTCAGGGCGTTAAAAGCGATCAGGTGGCCTTTGCCGATTTCGCCCAGCACATTTTCTGCGGGTACTTTTGCATTTTCAAAAAATACCTGGCGAGTAGAGGAGCCTTTGATGCCCAGTTTGTCTTCTTCCTGGCCCAGGGTAATGCCGGGTGTGTGTGCATCAACAATGAAGCCTGTGAATTTTTCGCCGCCTATTTTGGCAAAAACGATAAATACATCCGCGAATCCTGCGTTGGAAATCCACATTTTCTGGCCGTTCATGACATAGTGCGAGCCGTCGGCGCTCAGGTCAGCGCGGGTTTTGGCTGCCAGCGCGTCGGAGCCCGATCCGGGTTCGGTCAGGCAATAAGCAGCCTTCTGGTCACCGGAAATCAGTCCGGGCAGGTATTTTTTCTTTTGATCTTCCGTGCCGAAATACAGTATCGGCAGCATACCGATGCCGGTGTGCGCCGCAAAAGACACAATAAACGAACCCGCAGGTCCGAATGCTTCGGAGATAACCGTATTGGTATTGGTATCCATTTCAGTGCCGCCGTATTCAGCCGGCATATGCGCACCGAGCAGACCCAGGTCACCCATTTTTTTGAGCAGCGATGGCGCCAGGCCCGGTTCCTGTTTCTCAATACGCGCTCTGATCGGATCAATTTCGTTCTTGATGAAATCGACGGACATTTGTTTGACCATCAATTGTTCTTCATTCAATTCTTCGGGAATAAATACGTCTGCTACGCGACTGTCGCGAATCAGGAATTCGCCGCCATTGAGTACATCCTTTGCTTCAAGTATTGCTGCCATGGGTAATAGAAAATGTTTGGATCTGGAAAGTGAAAGATATTTTTAGCGAATTTTCGCTGCAAAGATAGCAGGGGTTTTTGAATAAGTCAAGATAGGGGGAGATTTTTTTGATTCTTACCACCGGGGCCCTCGTAGAGTGATGGAACACGGATTGAACGGATTGGACACGGATTAAAACGGATTTCTCCCTCGTAGATTAGTTTGAACCACAGATTTACATAGATTTTTAAAATCCGTTTTAATCCGTGTCCAATCCGTTCAATCCGTGTTCCATCACTCTCCAAGGAGCGCAGCACAAATCTCCCCCAAGCAGGTAGCCAACATCCAAAAACCGGAAAATAATATTCTGTTTCCCATCCCATTATCGGCCCGAATCGGAATGATTATCAAAAATTGATATTACGTTAACAAAATAGGCCTTTGACTTTTCTTTTTTTCCGTTAGATAAAACCTTACCTTTGCGGTTCATTTGGGAATGGGTGTGTTTTTTCAAAAATTTGGGCTTTTATCTGAAATTTTGCAAAAAATTCTGATTCAACAGGTCAAAACATTCGCTACCAAATATCATTTTTCAAAAATTAGACAAACCACCCCATACACACCACTTTTTAATTTCGATGAGAGATATTCGTAATATTGCCATTATTGCCCACGTCGACCACGGCAAGACCACACTTGTTGACAAACTGATCCACGCCTCCAAGTTGTTCAAAGAACACGAGATTACGGGCGACCTGATCATGGACAGCAACGACCTCGAGCGGGAGCGGGGAATCACCATTTTGGCAAAAAATGTAGCGATACAATATAAAGGTGTCAAAATCAACATTATCGACACGCCCGGTCACGCCGACTTCGGTGGTGAGGTGGAGCGCGTTTTGAACATGGCCGACGGCGTACTGCTGCTGGTCGATGCTTTTGAAGGCCCGATGCCACAAACCCGCTTCGTTCTGCAAAAAGCCCTGGAAATGGGCAAAAAGCCGATCGTTGTGGTCAATAAGGTAGACAAACCCAACTGCAATCCCGACCTGGCGCACGAACATGTATTCGACCTGATGTTCTCGCTCGATGCTACGGAAGAGCAACTTGATTTTCCAGTGGTGTTCGGTTCGGCCAAACAGGGCTGGATGGGCCACGACTGGAAAAACCCGACGGAAGACATCACCACCTTGCTGGATGATATCATCAAATATATCCCGCCGCCACAAGTGTCGGCAGGTACGCCGCAATTGCTGGTTACGTCGCTCGACTACTCCAGTTTTATCGGCCGTATCGCAATCGGTCGCCTGACACGGGGTAAACTGTCCTCGAATCAGGCAGTTTCACTGGTAAAAAAAGACGGTACGGTGCAAAAACACCGCATCAAAGGCCTGTACGTGTTTGACGGTCTGGCCAAAAAAGAAGCGGCCGAAGTAGATGCCGGCGATATCTGCGCCATCGTTGGTGTGGAAGGTTTTGAAATCGGCGATACCATTGCCGACTACGAAAACCCGGAAGCGCTCGAAACGATCAGCATAGACGAACCTACGATGGGTATGCTTTTCACCATCAATGATTCGCCGTTTTTCGGTCAGGAAGGCAAATTTGTAACGAGCCGCCACGTGCGGGAGCGCCTGGAGCGCGAATTGGAAAAAAACCTGGCCATGCGCCTGGAAGAAACCGACTCGGCCGATTCCTTTATGGTGTACGGCCGCGGTGTATTGCACCTTTCGGTACTGATCGAAACCATGCGTCGGGAAGGTTATGAAATACAGATCGGTCAGCCGCGCGTAATTGTCAAGCAGATCGACGGTCAAAGACACGAACCGATGGAAGAACTGACCATCGACGTGCCGGAAGTATCGAGCGGTAAGTGTATCGAATTCGTGACGCGCCGCAAAGGGGTAATGACCAGTATGGAGCCCAAGAGCGACCGCTTCCTGCTTCGTTTCAATATGCCTTCCCGCGGTATTATCGGCCTGCGTTCCAGCATCCTGACCGCAACACAAGGTGAAGCGATCATGACGCACCGCTTCGTTGGCTACGAACCCTGGAAAGGCGAAATGCCCAGCCGCCAGAATGGTTCGCTGATCGTTATGGAAACCGGTACGGCCATTCCTTACTCCCTGGATAATCTCCAGGATCGGGGTACTTTCTTCATCGATCCGGGTGAAGAGGTGTACGAAGGACAGGTGATCGGTGAAAACAACCGCCCGGGCGACCTGGTGGTGAACATCACCAAAACAAAAAAACTGACCAACATGCGCGCTTCGGGCTCCGATGACAAAGCATCGCTGCCACCACCGCGCCGCTTTTCACTGGAAGAAGCGCTCGAATATATCCAGGATGATGAGTATGTGGAGGTTACACCTCGTAACATCCGTTTGCGCAAGGTCTATCTGAAAGATTTCGAACGCAAAAAATCTGAAAAAAAGGTAGCAATTGCCTAATAAAAAGGGCAAAATTGCAAAAAGCAAAAGGCAATGAAAACTTGCTGCTCCTTGCAGTTGTTGTATTACTTTTCTGTTTAGAAAGTAAAAACCTATTTTTAAATTTTCGTTTGCCGAATAATTCTATTTTTGCAGCCATTTTTGCGGGTCATTTCCGCGAAAATGGCTGTAACTACAATACACAGGTTGGTTTTATCCTGTCCAAAAACCCAAAATCAAAAAAAGGAAACGGGTAATACCCGGCCGGAACAACAATAAATTCCGGCTCCCGTTGTTCACTTGACCGAATTATGCGCACAAAACTTTCTCAATTCAATTTTAACCTGCCAAAGGAACTCGTTGCCCAGTATCCAAGCGAGGAACGCGACCAGAGTCGCCTGATGGTGGTTCATCGCCAGACCGGTAAGGTAGAGCACAAGGTTTTTAAAGACCTGCTCAATTACTTCAATGACGGTGATGTCATGATTTTTAATAACACGAAGGTCTTCCCTGCTCGTTTATTCGGTCAGAAAGAAAAAACGGGTGCAAAAATCGAAGTTTTTTTGCTTCGTGAGCTCAACCATGATGCCCGTTTGTGGGATGTTCTGGTTGATCCGGCTCGTAAAATCAGGGTTGGGAACAAACTTTATTTCGAAGACGAACACGGCAACGACGCGCTGGTGGCTGAAGTAGTGGACAACACTACCTCCCGTGGCCGGACCATCCGCTTTTTGTTCGATGGTACCGACGACGATTTCCAGAATGAATTGCTCAAACTGGGCAATACGCCCTTACCCAAATACATTGAGCGGGAACCGGAAGCAGTCGACCGCGAACGTTACCAAACCATCTACGCCAAAGAAATCGGCGCCGTGGCAGCCCCAACCGCCGGCCTGCACTTCAGTCGCGAATTGATGAAACGCCTCGAACTGAAGGGCGTTAACTTCGCTGAACTGACCCTGCATATCGGTCTGGGTACTTTCCGCACCATCGACGTGGAGGACCTTTCCAAACACAAAATGGAAGCGGAATACTTCAGGATTTCGGCTGCTGCTGCCGAAACAGTGAACAAAGGCCTCCAGAACCATAAAAAAGTGTGCGCGGTAGGAACAACTGTGATGCGCTCGGTGGAGACGGCGGTATCTGCAGAACACATGCTGAAACAGGTAGAAGGTTGGACGAACAAGTTCATCTACCCGCCATACGATTTCAGCATTGCCAATAGCATGATCACCAATTTCCACCTGCCTAAATCCAGCCTGCTGATCCTGGTTTCTGCATTCGGCGGCCTCGACCTCATTATGGACGCTTATAACGAAGCGGTAAAAGAAAAATACCGTTTTTACAGTTATGGTGATGCCATGCTGATTTTATAAAAAAACCTGAACCTTTCTAAACGAACGGCGAACTATGTATTGGACACTTGAATTAGCCTCTCACCTGGAAGAAGCCCCCTGGCCGGCCACCAAAGATGAACTGATAGATTATGGCATCCGTTCAGGTGCGCCCCCGGAAGTCATTGATAACCTGGAAGAACTGGAAGACGACGGCGAAATGTATGAAGGCATCGAAGATATCTGGCCCGATTACCCGAGACACGACGACTTCTTTTTTAACGAGGACGAATATTGAATCGTGAGTGGTGAATCGTGAGTCGTGAGTGGCTTCCAGTTAGAAGATAGTTGAG
>JADLCC010000481.1 GCA_020847425.1 Saprospiraceae bacterium | reverse complement strand
GTTAGGGATAAACGAACAACAAGAGTTGGTTGTCAAAACCGGGAAATCCGATTTTGGGAACCTACTGATTCTCACAGGCGGAAGCAATGAAATATTGCGGTACAACTATAAAAAAGGGTGAAAATCAGTTCAAAATCCGCCGCGCAGCCCAATTGCTCATCATCACCCCGAATAGCACGATCGAAATCGAACTGGTCGGCATCAGTATGGCAGCCACCAAAGGAGACAGGCCGCCGGTGACGGCATAACCCAGTCCGATGATGTTGTACACCAGCGCAACGCCGTAAGAGCGTTTGACCACCTGCACACCAGCGCGGGCCAGTTGTACATATTGTGGGAGCCGCTCGAATTCATCGGCGTGGAGGATCGCGTCGCAGGCAGGCGTAAAATTATTGGTGTCTTCCGCTACCACGACGCCCAGGTTGCTTTGGCGGAGCGCACCGGCATCGTTCAGGCCGTCGCCGAGCATCATCACCTGCTGACCGTGGCGTTGCAGTTTTTTTACAAATTCCAGTTTGTCCTGTGGCGAGCGTTCGAACAACATCGTGTCGCGATCAGGGAAAAATGGCGCCAGCGCTGTGGCTTCGCGATCCTGGTCGCCGGAGAGCAGCCAGACCTGTGTGTGGTCCTTATCTTTTTTGCCAAACAATGATGCGGGTTTTATTTTTCTGAAGAAGTTCAGCACGTTCATGAGCCCGTCGCGGTAGCGGCTTCTTACTTCATAGCAACCTTTGATGGCGCCGTCAACTGCAATGAAAACGCCCTGGCCTTCAGTGCCGACAAAATTGGCGGAACCGATTTTCAGTTCCCGCCCCTCTACCCTGCCCTGGATACCAAGTCCGGGGATTTCCCTGAAGTTTTCCGGCGCAACAACCGGTACATCCGGCATGGATTCATACAAACGGCGGCTCAGCGGGTGCGCCGAATGTTTGGTCAGGGAGCGAACAGCCACTTTGTCTGCCGCACTCAGGGGCTGGCCTTTAAACGAGTAAGTTTGCTGAGAAACATTCGTAATCGTGCCGGTTTTATCTAAAACAACGGTGTTTATCGCTGCAAAAGCCTCTACGGTTTTGATGTTTTTCAGGTAAAAACGGTTGCGGCCAAGGATGCGCATTACGTTGCCCAAAGTGAAAGGGATCGACAATGCAACGGTACACGGGCAAGCCACAATCATGACTGCCGTGAAGGCATTTATGGCTTTTGGCATATCCGTAGGCGCCCAGTATATAAACGCGCCCGCGCCGAATACCAGGATCATCCAGGAGAAAATGCGCCCGGCCTGATCCGCCAGTTTGGTCACCTGGCCTTGCTCCTGATCCTTAAACGCCTGGTCGTTCCACAAGCGGGTCAGGTAACTTTGCGACACCCTGCGGGTAAGGGAAATTTCGATGCTTTCGGCGATTTGTTTGCCGCCGGCGAATATTTTATCGCCGCTTTTTACCGTCACGGGGTCCGCTTCGCCGGTTACAAAACTGTAGTCCACCTGTGCTGATCCTTTCAGCAGGATACCGTCGGCCGGAATGATTTCCTGGCTGCGCACCACGATGATATCGCCGGGTACGAGGCGGTTGACCGGAACAGAAACTTCTTCCTCCCCGTTTTTCAGGGAAGCTGCCACAGGGAAATAGGATTTGTAATCGCGTTCGAACGACAACTCGTGCCAGGTGCGCTGCTGAAACCATTTACCGATGAGGAGTAAAAAAGTCAGTCCAGCGAATGAGTCCAGGTATCCTGCGCCAGTATGGGTGAATATTTCCCAGACACTGCGCCCGAACAGGGACAACAAGGCCAGACAAAGCGGGATATCGATGTTCAGGTGGCCGTTTCGAAGACCGTTCCACGCGGATACCAAATAATCGCGGGCGCTCACCAGCAGTACCGGCGTAGCCAGCATCAGGCTCAGGTAGCCGAAGATATTGGCAAACCAGCGGTCCGTTTCGGGGTCCATACCCACATATTCCGGAAAACTGAACAACATGATGTTTCCGAAGGCAAAACCTGCAATCCCGATCTGGTAAGCCAGTTTTTTGCTGATGGTCTGCGGCTTTGCATTGTCTACGTCGCCGAGGTTGATTTCCGGTGCGTATCCGATGGAAGCCAGCAGCGCGGCGAGTTTGCGGAGGGAAGTTTGTTCCGGGTTGAATTGAATAGTAGCCGTTTTTTTCAGGAAAGTCACCCGGGAATGGGTCACGCCGGCGTCGAGTTTATACAGGTTTTCCAGCAGCCAGATACAACTCACGCAGTGCATCTGCGGCAGGTAAAAGGTGACCTGTGCGGTCTGGCCGTTGTTGAATTCCAGCAGTTTTTCCTGCACTTCAGGGTCGTCCAGGTATGCGAATGACTTGGCATTGCGCTGAAACTTCAGGCTCTGTCCGGGCTTTTCGTCCAGGTTGTAAAACTCGCAGAGGTTGTGTGTATTCAGGATTTCATACACCATTTTGCAACCGTCGCAGCAAAAATACTTGTCCTCGATATGCAGGTGATCATCCGGACAAACGTCCTGGCAGTGGAAACAGGCATGTGGCAGAACAGCCGGATTTTTGGGCTGCAAGAGTGTTGAAGTAGGCATAGAATCTGAATTTGTGCCAAAAGTACCGGGTGGCATCAGCCTCGATTGATGACGGGCGTCATAGGTAGGGATGATTTCTATACATTTGCCCCGATGGAGTGTTTTGGTGTTTTAGGGTTTTGGTGTTTTGGTGTGCATTGCCCAGGATATAAACCAAAGCCAAACTATTGCGCTCTAAAACACTAAAATACCAAAACACTAAAACACATGATTAAGAATAACACCGGCATTTTCCAGTTAGCAGTCATCGTCAGTGCGCTGGGCTTTTTTGTAGACGTGTACGACCTGCTGTTGTTTGCTATCATACGGAAATCCAGTCTGGCAGCCCTGGGATTATCGCCGGATCAAATCCTGACCGAAGGCGAGCTGCTGATCAGCGTTCAAATGATCGGCCTCTTGCTGGGCGGTATCATTTTTGGTATTATCGGAGACAAAAAAGGGCGATTGAGCGTGTTGTTCGGCTCTATTTTGCTGTATTCCATTGCCAATATCCCGAACGGCATGGTGACCACGGTGCCACAGTACCTGGTGTTGCGGTTTATTGCAGGCATCGGTTTGGCGGGCGAACTGGGTGCGGGACTGACGCTCGTCAGCGAGTTACTGCCCAAAGAAAAACGAAGTGTGGCAGCGGGTTTTATCGCTGGTTTCGGTGTACTGGGCGCCGTAGCAGCGTTTTTTATGAGCAAATTATTCGACTGGCGCAGTTGTTATTATATCGGCGGTTTTCTAGGGATTGTGCTGTTGCTCATGCGCGTCAGCGTACATGAAAGCGGCTTGTTCAAACAGGTGCAACAAACAGGCGTCCAGCGGGGAAATTTCCTGCAATTTTTCAACAGCCGCGAGCGATTCGGCCGCTACCTGCGCTGTGTTCTCATCGGGCTGCCGGTCTGGTACGTCATCGGTATCCTGGTCACTTTTTCCGATCAGTTCGGCAAAGCATTCGGTATACCCGATATCGATCCCGGTATGGCCATCATGTACCTGTACGTGTTTGTCGGACTGGGTGATTTTGCGGTGGGCTGGCTGAGTGAACGGCTAAAAAGCAGGAAAAAGACCCTGTTTTTGTTCATGGGCATCACCATCTTTTTTTGTGTGCTGTATTTCCTGCAGGGCGGCGGAAGCGCTGCTACTTTTTACATCATCTGTATGGGACTCGGCTTTGGCGCGGGATTCAATGTGGTGTACCTGACCATGGGCGTCGAGCAATTCGGCACCAATCTGCGCGCCTCTGCGGCGATCAGTATTCCGAATATGGTGCGGGGTTCGCTGCCGCTGATCATTGTATTTTTCAAGTTCAACAGGACGTTTTTTCAGGATTATGTGACGGGTGCCTGGGTAACAGGAGCGGTCATTTTTGCCATAGCCATTGCTGCGGCGTGGACGATGGAAGAGACGTATGGGAAGGATCTGGATTTTCTGGAGGTCTGAAAATGGAACACGGATTAAAAGGATGAGACACGGATTTTTTAAACACATATTTTTATTTTAAACACATAGGCACATAGAATACATAGTTTTTAGAGTACTCTACGCTATGTGTTCTATGTGCTTATGTGTTTAAAAAATCCGTGTCTCATCCTTTTAATCCGTGTTCCATCACCATAAATCGGCACTCGAAGTTGTTTTTTCGGCATTAGAAACGTTCCTTAGCGCTTCAAAACATCCACTATCAGCACATGTCGGATTTCCAGATTAAAACCGCCCCTACCGTTTACGATGTCATCATTATCGGCTCCGGCGCGGGAGGTGGCATGGCCGCCTACGAACTCACCAAAGCGGGCGCAAAAGTATGTCTGCTCGAAGCGGGGCAACATTACGATCCTGCCGACCCGAAATACATCACCCAGTTGAAATGGCCCTACCAGTCGCCGAGGCGCGGTGCAAGCACCCGCTACCGGCCTTTTGGCGATTTCGACGCGGCTTACGGCGGCTGGGACATCGACGGCGAGCCCTACACGACAAAAGGAGACACCAAATTCCGCTGGTTCCGCTCCCGGATGCTCGGCGGACGCACCAACCACTGGGGCCGTATCAGTCTGCGCTTCGGACCGCAGGATTTCAAACGCCGCAGCATCGACGGACTGGGCGACGACTGGCCCATAGGTTATAATGACGTGGCCCCTTTTTACGACGAGGTGGACCGACTGATCGGAGTGTTCGGTTCCAATGAAAACCTGCCCAATGACCCGGATTCCATCTTTTTGCCGGCGCCCAAACCGCGTTTGCATGAAATGATGCTGCTGAAAAGCAATAAAAAACTGGGGATTACCACCATCCCGTCGCGATTGAGTATTCTGACCAAACCCGTCAACGACGAACGGGGTGTGTGCTTTTATTGCAGCCAGTGCGGCCGGGCCTGCCAGGCGTATGCCGATTTTTCTTCGTCGACCTGCCTTTGCAAACCGGCCAGCAAAACCAAAAACATGGATACGATTTACTTCGCAATGGCCCGCGAAGTACTCACCGATGCACAAACCGGCCTGGCTACCGGCGTTTCCTACGTGGACACGCAGACTTTGGAGGAAAAAACCGTGCGTGGGAAAATAGTAATACTTGCTGCAAGTGCCTGTGAATCAGCGCGTTTGCTACTAAATTCCAAATCGACGCGTTTCCCGGAAGGCCTGGCCAACTCCTCAGGTGTGGTTGGGAAATACCTGCATGACTCTACCGGCGCATCGCGCGGCGGCATTGTGCCGGCGCTGTTCGACCGCAAACGGTACAACGAAGACGGCGTGGGTGGTATGCACGTGTATTCCCCCTGGTGGCTGGACAACAAAAAACTCGACTTCCCGCGCGGGTATCATATCGAATACTGGGGCGGCATGGGAATGCCCGCTTACGGTTTCGGCTGGGGAATCGAAAATACCAATGGCATGTTTCCCGACCGCAATGGCTTAAAAAAAGAGGCAGGCGGTTTCGGCGCTTCGCTGAAAGACGATTACCGCCGTTTTTACGGTGCATATATTGGTATGGCCGGCCGCGGAGAAGCCATTGCCAGGGAAGACAACTACTGTGAAATCGACCCGGAAAAAGTGGATAAATTCGGCATTCCGGTTCTTCGATTTCATTACAAATGGTCGGACCACGAACGCCTGCAGGCCAAACACATGCACGATACTTTCGAGCAGGTGATACAGGAACTCGGTGGCATTCCGCTGGGCGATAAACCCGGCGCAGACCAGGATTACGGCCTGAACCTGCCCGGTGAAATTATCCACGAAGTCGGCACCATCCGGATGGGTAATGACCCCAAATCTTCCGCGCTCAACAAGTGGCAGCAAGCGCACGATGTGAAAAACCTATTTGTCGTCGATGCAGCGCCATTTGTATCACAGGGCGACAAAAACTGTACCTGGACCATTCTGGCACTTTCCATGCGCGCTTCGAGGCGGATTGTGGAAGAGCGGAAAGCGGGAAATCTTTAAGAAGGTGTTTTGGTGTTTTAGGGTTTTAGTGTTTTGGAGGTCGTTGCTCAAAAATCTGTTTTGGCAAAACCCAAAATAATAAACCTGCTTAAAACATTGAATGCCAAATAATTACTGCTGCTTGAGTTACCACTCTAAAACCCTAAAACACCAAAACACTAAAACACTTCATACACATGAAACGTCGCAACGTACTAAAAAGCATCGGTTTAAGTTCTTTGGGCCTGGCAGGTCTGAGCCCACAGGTGAAGGCCTCCGAATTGCTGGATCCTTTACTGGAACCTGTTTTAGCGCCGGAGGACAAGAAAAAAGACCCGGTATTCGAGCAGTTTGGTCGCACGGAGTATGAAAAGACGCGCGATGCCAAACTCTTTGCCGAGCAGTTTTTCAGCAAGCACGAGATGAAAACCATCACGGTGCTGGTCGATATCATCATTCCGCGCGACGACCGTTCGGGCAGCGCTTCAGATGCCGGTGTGCCCGATTTTATTGAGTTTATGGCTAAGGACAAACCCGAACTACAAACACCTTTGCAAGGCGGGCTTACCTGGCTCGACAATCAGATGAAACGGCGGCACGAACTGGATTTTATCAGTTGCACGGAGGCGCAGCGGATGGCCCTGATAGAAGACATTGCCTATCCGGAACGCAAAAAAAATGGCATGAGCCAGGGTATCGCTTTTTTCAGCCTGATGCGCAACCTGACCGCTTCCGGGTTCTGGTCGAGCAAAATTGGTATCGACGATCTGGGTTATGTGGGCAATACACCTAATCAGTGGGATGGGCCGCCGGAGGAAGTGTTGCGGCAATACGGATTGTAACGTTGAGTGTTTTGGTGTTTTAGTGTTTTGGTATTTGGGCTGCCTGCCTGTGACATTACAAACAGCCAAGGACTGACAGGCTAAAACACTAAAACCCTAAAACACCAAAACACATAGTCTTATGATCAAAACACTCTATTACATCCTTTTTGGGATCATCACCGCCATAGGCCTGTATTTTGTCATCAGCAGTTTTTTCGGGCGGTACATCCTTTGGAATGCTACCCAGTTTGAAGCGAAAGCAGTGCTGGTCGTCGCCACAGCGGTTTCAGTGCGGATCCTGTACTGGGCCTATCAACTGGGCGATGTGCAAAACCGCTGGTGGGCGGGATTGGGCGCGGTAGTGCTGGCGATGGTGAGTTTTCAGGCCATTACAGTATTGGGCGCCATGCTGTTAGGTCGGAAATAAGCCCTTTGCACTACAAGTGTTTTTTCATCCAGTTAAAAGTGAATTCAAATACCTCTACCTGCTCTTTTTCATTGTGCAATTCGTGGTACAATCCCGGCCATTCATGGTGCGTCACATCGCCGGCCAGCCGCCCGAAAAAGGCTTTGGTGGCATTGGATGAAATGATTTTATCGCCGGTACCGTGCAACAGCAGCAGTGGCACCGTAACCACACCGGAATAGGTATCCAGCCATTCCGCTCCTTCCATCAAGGCAATGCCGGCAGCGGCGCTGATTTTATCGTGTACCAGCGGGTCGTTTTTATACGCATCCACCACCTGTTTATCCTGCGAAATAAAATGAGCGGCCAGGTTAGTCGGCAAAGTCAGCGTGGGCATAAATTTTCGCAATAACTTGCCTACCAGCACTTTAATAGCAGGCGCTTCAAAAGCCAATTGTATCCAGGGGCTGGTGGCGATGAGTCCAGTAAGCGCCGGGGTGCGCCGCAGGCTGTAATTCAGAACCAGGTTGCCACCCATGGAGTGCCCGTACAGAAACAAGGGTGTTTTTGGGTATAAATCTCTGGTTTTTTCGAGTAAAAGCCCGATGTCGTCGAGCAGTGCGTCCAGGTTTTTTACGTGTCCCCGAATCCCCTCACTGCGCCCGTAACCCTGGTGGTCGAAACCGACCACGGCTATATCATGCTTGTTGTACCAGGCGGCCACGTGTGTGTATCGGCCGATATGCTCGCCTTGCCCATGCGCAAGAGCGATAACGGCCAGCGGGTTTTTGACCGGCCAGTGCGCGGCAAAAAGTTTGATGCCCTGGCTGTTTTTCCAGTGTAGTTCTTCCATGATTTTTTGTTTTTTCAACACATAAGTAGTTATCCGTTATTAGTTATCCGTTATCCGGCTTGATACTCAAGCATTTGAATAAAAAATAACCCAAACTAGTATTAATCCGGTGCTTTCTATTTTATGTAAGCCTTACCGGTTTTATCAAAACGCACAAGCCGGGCCTGGCGATGGTTCGGTTTAATTGTTTTTCGAAAATATTGACGTACCTGGTTCAGCGGACCGGTTGGAAGCAGGTAATAGTAATATGCTCCGTCTTTTTCCAGGTTCCAGGCAATTTCTTTATATGGGGTAAAATCGGAGTGCGATGCATTTAATGCCGTGCGGCTTTTTAGAACCTGGATGGCATATCCTGTAAAAGCGCTGTCCAGCGGACTCAAATGTACTCCAGTAGCCGTTTTAGAAGACTTTTCAGCATTGTTGCGGTGCAGGGGCGCGCCTGAATCCAAAATCTCTCCCGCTTCCGGGCTTTCAACCGGCGCCGCACCAGTCGCTTCTGGTAATGGAACGGAGTTATTGGCTTCCGGCATTTGTTTTTGCTTTGGGCGCATGTTAGCAGGTTTTTCCATTTTGGGCCTGTCCTTGAGCTCCTCTTGTGCTCTTTGGGCTATTTTTTCTTCTTCAATGATCTGTTCCAGTGTCATCCAGGGCTGGTACTCCAAGGAATCGATCAAAACGCCGTTTTTCAGGCGGGCACGTGACATGACGACCGGACCGGATATGACTCGCCTGTTGTCGTCATTCAGTGGAAAATCGCCAATGTTCTGCACAACACCATCGAAACACAACGCACAGCCTTTGGTATTGACATCGACTTCTATTCGTTTGGCGCGGTAACCGGGCTGGCGGATGAGTATGCTGTAACTTATACCCTGATCAAAAGCCAGTTGAAAAGCATTTTCGGATCCAAGTTTGGACAAATGATCCATTTTGTCTTCCGTGCGGTTGTACATTTCAATAATCGTACCTTTCACCGAAACCATCGGTTCATTGCTTTGCTCCCTGGCTTCCAGAAGTGTGCTTTTGAACAGGTAGCCGGGTTTGCGTTGCATGCCCATTTTCAGAAATATTTTGTTGCTTTGAACCCGGACGGTGTCCTGTCGATCTTCAAATATATCTTTGCGGGTTGAAAAAAGGTAAAGGCCCGGGGCAAGGGATAAACTAAAGTGCCCGTCGGCGTCTGAATGCGCAATAACCCGAACCTTGTTTTTGGGTAATTCGTACACCGAAACGGCTGCCTCATTGATAAAACCGCGGTTGTTGTGTTCAAAAACATAACCTTCAATGGGTGTCTGCGCAAAAAAGGTAACGCCGTACAACACAATCAAGAACGCGATAAAGTACTTTCTGTCAAGCATATGAGAATTGTTTATTTAGGCACCCCCGAATTTGCAGTACCGCCACTCAGGATATTATTGGAAAACGGTTACGATGTCGTTGCAGTTGTGACGGCCCCCGATAAACCTGGTGGGCGACTGGGCACCCAGGTTTCGGCCGTGAAAAAATTTGCACTCGAGCACCAGATACCGGTACTGCAACCCGAACGGCTCAAAAATCCGGAATTCCTGGAGCAACTGCGCGTTTTTCGGGCGGATTTGCAAATCGTTGTCGCATTTAGGATGTTGCCGGAAGTTGTCTGGAACATGCCCCCATTGGGAACGATGAACCTGCACGCTTCCCTGCTGCCCAAATACCGGGGCGCGGCGCCGATCAACTGGGCCATCATCAACGGTGAAAAAGAAACGGGGCTGACCACTTTTTTGCTCAAACATGAAATTGATACCGGAGATCTTTTGTTTCAGGAACGTATTTCCATCGAGGAAAATGAAACCGCCGGTGCATTACACGATCGAATGATGGAAGCCGGAGCAGGCCTGGTACTGAAATCTGTGCAGGCATTGGAAAACAAAACTGCATCACCGTTTCCACAAGAAGAAACAGCGGTATCCCATGCGCCAAAAATATTTACGGAAACCTGCCGCATCAACTTTGAAAAACCCATTGCGATCGTTCACAATTTTGTACGCGGCCTGAGCCCCTACCCCGGCGCCTGGACGGACCTGGATGGCAAAACGCTAAAAATTCTCCGCGCCCGAATTGACGGCGCTGCTCCTGAAACTCCACCGGGAACTTTTTTTTCAGATGGAAAAAACTACCTGAAAATCAGTGCATTAGATGGAAATCTGGAAGTCCTGGAACTTCAGTTGGAAGGAAAACGCCGAATGAATGTGCGGGAATTTCTAAATGGATACCACTTGAAATAAAATGCAAATGGCAAGGGGCAAAGAGCAATTTTTACACCTCAACTGATCTTACCTTTTGCACTTTGCCATTTGCCCCTTGCATTTGTTTTAGTCTTTCTTCTGCCGGTCAAATACCGCAGCGTCCATTCCTTTTTCTTCCAGTTTGTCTACTACCTTAATCGCAGCGTTTCTGTCATTGGATCGGAACACCACTACTGCGGCCATACCGCTGCTTGTTTTGGAGATTTCCGCATTGGGGTATCCCAACCTGATCACTTCTTCCAACCGGCGGCGGGCGCCTTCCATTTGAGAAAAAGTGCCTGCTCTTACTGCCCAGCGACCATTGCCGGGGCCTCTTACTGCGGCGCTGCCTTTTGATGTGGTGGTAGTTGACGTTTTAGGTGTTGTTGTGGTGGTTGATGGTGTGGTTGTGGTTACCGTTTTAGTAGTGGTAGTAGTAACAGGGGTGGTTGCGGCAGTTTTAGTCGTGCCGGTTTGTTTGGTTGTCGTGGGTTCTTTTTCAATCCCTGTGGTAGAAACAGTAGAAGTCGTGGTCGTGGTATCGCCTCCATATGTGCTGCCAAGCGATGTGGTATCGTCTTGCGCATAACCCATATCGCGGAGTGTTTTTTGCAATTCGGCTTCTTCTGCTGCCAGCCGTTTTTTATTTTCCTGCATCTGGCAGGCCTTGTATCCTGCGGCAATGATGAGCAGTCCGAGCAGAGCATAAAGCAGGTAAGTGAGCAGATTATTGGTCTTCATACGACTTAGATATTTGTTAAAGGTTAAATGTTCAGGTTTCAGTCGCCGAAAGGTAGCGGTAGCAGTTGATTGTTTGTTTTAAAAAGCCCTGATTTTCTTTGCTTTTTGTCTTTTGTTGTTTGCCGATTCCTTTAGGCCCCCCATTTATTGTCTGTCAGGTTCACGTCGGGAATGGTTGTGCTGCCCAGTTCGATGCTTTTTATTTTTTTGCCCGCCGGGCAGGGTACTTTGAAATTTTGCTGTCCGCTTTTCCAGACCACAGCCGTGTAGTGGAATATTTCTTTGCTGCCGTCGGTATAGGACACTTCGAGGTGGATCGGGACCGGAATGTTGCCCTTTTTATCAATTAAAATGACCTGACAATGCGCTGCTTCATCAAAAATCACATTTTGGACAGCCAGGTCGGGATATCCCCATTCAAAAAACCAGGGTTTCCAGAACCAGTCCAGGTTTTCGCCCGAGGCCTGGTTCCAGGTTTGAAAAAAGTCGAACGGCTCCGGGTGTTTTCCTTTCCAGCGATCCATGTAAGTGGTCATGCAGCTGTGAAACTTTTCGTAACCCAGCAGATCCAGCAAGGTGAAATAGGCATTTTGCGGTCGCTGGTACGAAGCGTTCCGGTATGCGGTGCTCAGGTTGCGCGATTTCACCATTGGTGGCACATCGTTATCCGTACCGGCAATTTCAGCATACGGGCGGACCCGGCCCAACGTGTGGTTGGACAGCGAATCGGATAATTTATAATCAAAAAAAGCGGCCCAGCCCTCGTCCATCCAGGCGTAATCCTGCTCATTTATGCCCATCATAAACGGGAAATAAGTATGGCTCACTTCATGAATCGTAAGGGTCATCGGCGAACCGGGCGCGGTGCTCACATCATTGCACATCATGGGGTATTCCATGCCGTCATTGCCGTTAAAAACAGTCATGCATGGGTATGGAAACGGATAGCCCGGCAGCCAGGTGCTCATCAGCCGGATGCCATCGGCAGCAATGCGCGCTACCTGTGGATAATCGGTTGATGCCGTATTGTACACGGCGCTGACAAAAGTCCTGCGCCCCGTTTTGTCGTCCACTACTACAGATGTGGCATCCCAGTTGTTGTGGTCGCTGGCGGCAAATGCGAAATCAGGGATATCTACTGCTTTAAAATGAAAGGTGTTCGCCTTGTTTTTTTTGTAAACGCCTCCGTTGAGCAGTTCTTTTTCAGAAAAAATGGACAACACTTCACTGGATGTCTGCGCTTTTTTCCAGCGGTCCAGGTAGGTTGGCGTCAACAACTCGTCCGGATTCTGCCACTCGCCGCTCCCCCAGGCCTGAAATCCTTTCGGCAGGGTAATCGACACATCGTAGTCGTTGAAGTCGTTGTAAAATTCCTGTAATCCCGTGTAAGGGTGCGATGCCCAGCCGTTCAAATCGTCATAAACAGCAATTTGAGGATACCAGTACGGCACAAAAAAAGTGCTGGAGTCGCAGACACATTCGCGCGCTGCATCTGCTCCTGCGGGCAGGGTGTACGCCCATTTGACCACCAGGACGGCATTACTCCCGGGTGCTAAAGGTTTGTCATTCAAGGCAATATCTAAAAACGTCTGCGCAGGCCGCAGGTTTTTTTGCTCCACTTTTTGACCATTCCAGGCTACATATTGTAAGGACACCCCTTTGTCGGACACATCGGATGCTGATACCTCGAAAGCCCGCGCAGCCCCCTTCTGATAACGGTTGTGCTGGAGTTTGATGCGAATAAATTTAAGCGTGTCCGGGCTGTTGTTGAAATACGTGACCGATTCTTCGCCGCTGAGCAACCTCGTTTTGGGTTCCAGTCTGGCTGCAATTACATATTTCGCCTTGTTTTGCCAGTATTTTTCGCCCGGTTTGCCATCCCAACTCCTGGTACCGTTTTCGTACGATTTGAGGTAGTTTCTGGGTACAAACAGATTGGTTTGAGCAGAGAGCGCTGCATTGCAAAAAACTAAAACGGTAGTCAGAATAAGAAGTCGGAACATAGTGGTGCAAGTTTGATATAACCTGATGAACGGCAAATGTAGAGATTGCATCCGTTTTTAACGAATGTCGCTGTTTGATCCCGAAAAATCTGTTGCAATCCCCTGTTCATCGAATATACCTGAAACAAACTTGTATTAAGCCGCTTTATCACTACACCTTTACCTGTCGAAAATCACCGGGTACCTTTTGATCCGGCCATCAAACACATCAAATTAATTACAGTATCACATGACACCATATAAAAATTTCAGTCAGGACAGTGCCTGGAAAAGCCGTTTGCGGCGGGGCGCACTATTTATTGCCGTTTCTGCCATGCTGGCCGCTCAAACGGGGTGTGGGAGCGACAGCAACGGTTCGGATTGGGAGGAAGTTACAGTTGAGGAGCCTACAAAAGGCGTGGTGACGACCATCGAAGAAACGGAAGCAGGTAAATTCACTGTTGTCGAAGAACAGGTTGTGGCCTCGAAAGCGGATTCCCGGGTTATCGTCCGCCACCTGAACGGCACGGTAGACACTATGGATCTTTCGCAGGTCAAAGGCTTGGTCGGTGCGCAGGATACAGTGCGCCAGACTACAGTTCGCCACCATGGCGGCGGTTTCGGTCTGGGGCATATACTCTGGTGGAGCGCTATGGGGCATATGATGGGACGCGGATTCGGTTCGCCAGGACAGTCCTATGTTTACCGCGACGGTCGCAGTGGTTTTAATACATCCAGCGAATTGCGCCAAACTGCCGTCAGCAGAACCGTAAAAGTGCCCGCACGCGGTCGTAGCGGTTTTTTTAAAGGAATGCGCAGCAGCAGCGGGGGCTAAGGGGAATAGAGTGTTTTAGGGTTTTTGTGTTTTGGTGTTTTAGGCTGGTAGCCTATGGCATTACAAACAGCCAAGAGCCGGCACTCAAAAACACCAAAACACAAAAACACCTATTCGCATGATTCAAAAACAAAATATAACTCAACTTCCCAACAGCGTTTTCGGGGAATTGGGCTGGGATTATTTTATTTCCGAAGATGCAGCCGACTACCTGACCACCGAAATGGTTGTTGTTGAAGAAAAAGAACGCGATGCATTTTATCAGGCAGGCAACCGGCTGTATGATTTGTATGTGCAGGCCGGCACTTATGTGCTGCAGCACAATTTGCTCGATCGAATCGGCATTCACCGCAACCTCCATGAACTCATTCGGATGAGTTGGGACGACGACCGGCACCTGCACTTGTTCGGGCGATTCGACTTTGCAGGCGGTGTGGATGGTTTGCCGATCAAATTGCTGGAATTCAATGCGGACACCCCTACCTCATTGCCTGAAACGGCCATTATCCAATGGGCGCAACTGAAAGCCAACGGTCTGCCCGAAGAAGGACAGTTCAACCATGTCTACGATGCGCTTATCGAAAATTTTGAACGGCTGAAAAACCTGAACCCTGATCGCGAAGCGGCTATCTTGTTCAGTACGTTACGGGGCGCGCCGGAGGACGATGACAACGTTTCACTGCTGATGGAAGCAGCCAAAGAAGCCGGATTTGAAACCCGGTTTTGTTACATCGATGAAGTGAACTTTTCCGAGCAGGAAGGCATTTTTGCGCCGGACAACAAAGGCGCTTTTACCCGTTTTGATTTTTGGTTCAAACTGGTGCCCTGGGAATATATCGCTGAAGACGAACCGGATTTGTGCAGAATCCTGACCCAGATTGTTCGGAAGGACCTGGCGGTGATTCTGAATCCGGCATATACAATGCTATTTCAATCAAAAGGAATACTCAAGTATTTGTGGGATTTGTTTCCCAATGAGCCGGCTTTGCTCGAAGCCACCCTGGAGGAACCCATGGGGCGATCAAATTTTCCATTTGTACAAAAAGTGTTTTTTGGTCGGGAAGGCGCCAATATCAGTATCCACGATGAAATCGGGCTCCCGGTTGAAGTGCGCAGCGGCGATTATGAAAAACAAGCCAGCGTATACCAGGCGCTTGCGGAATTGGCGCGGGACGATCAGGGCCAGTATTACCAATCTGGCGTATTTTTTGCTTATGAAGCCTGTGGAATGGGTTTCCGCCGCAGTCCTCACCGGATCATTGATAACGGCGCGCAGTTTGTAGGGCACCTGATCAAGCCTTAGAACACGATCTACTAAATACTCGAAAAACATATTTTTTTTGGGCGTAAAGCAACCCGGAACAGTTTTTTTTCGTGGAGGTAATGTTGCGGTTTACGATACATGAATTAGGCCCGAATTACATTTGGCCATTGGTTGACGAAAAAAGAGTGCATTAAAGATTTTATTGAATCTATATTTGCCCTCGCGAATATTCTCCGATCGCTTCCAAATGAAAATGAAAATTTGGCTTCATTAATCGCCTTAACATAAGTATTACCACACTCAAACTGTTCATTTTCAAACCTTTACTGTCTTAATCATGATTCGGAATCTACTTCTTGCTCTGGGAGCGTTCCTGCTTCTGGCACTTAATGTATCTGCTCAGCGCGTCTGCACTGCTCACGAGGTACTGGAACAACAACTTCTCCAAAACCCGCTCCTCAGGGAAAAAATGGAGGAAATCGAACGCCACACGGAAGATTTTAACAACACGCCTCAAGGTATCCGCGAACGGGTACAAGTCACCATTCCTGTTGTCGTCAATGTGGTATGGAATACCGCTTCTGAAAACATCAGCGATGCTCAAATTCAGTCGCAAATTGCAGTGTTGAATGCCGATTTTCGCGCACTCAATGCAGATAGAACCAATACCCCCGCTATTTTTTCAGGATTGATTGCCGATTTTGAAATCAATTTCTGTCTGGCAACACAGGACCCCAGCGGCAACGCCACCACGGGCATTCGCCGTCAAAACACCAGCACTACGGCGTTTTCCAGCAATGATGCCATGAAGTTTACCGCTCAAGGTGGACTGGATGCCTGGGACCGCAACAAATACCTCAACCTTTGGGTGTGCGACCTGAGCGGCGGTTTGCTGGGTTATGCGCAGTTCCCCGGTGGCGCCGCATCTACCGATGGTGTAGTTTGCGATTACCTGTACTTCGGTACGGTCGGCGTGGCTACTGCTCCTTTCAACAAAGGACGTACGGCTACACACGAAGTCGGCCACTGGCTCAACCTGCGCCACATCTGGGGAGATGCCAACTGTGGCAGCGACCTGGTAAGTGATACGCCTACACACAATACTTCCAACGGCGGTTGCCCAACTTACCCGCACCTGTCGACTTGTTCTGGCACGCCTGTAGAAATGACCATGAACTACATGGACTACACAGATGATGCTTGCATGTACATGTTCACTGCTGGTCAGAAAGCCCGCGCACAAGCATTGTTTGCAACAGGTGGCAGCCGTGTTTCCCTGCTGAGTTCTCCGGGTTGCCAGCCTCCGACAGGTGGTGGCACATGCGGTGTTGCTTCCGGCCTGAATGCTTCCAGTATTGCACAAACCAGCGCTACGCTCAACTGGAGCGCTGCGAGCGGAGCAACTTCTTATAATTTACAGTGGAAACTGTCTACTTCTTCTACCTGGACAACCGTAACAGGCCTGACGAGCACTACGTATAACCTGAGCGCCCTGACAGCCAGCACCACTTACAACTTCCAGGTTCAAACCGTTTGTGGTGGAACATCCGCTGCGTATTCCACGGCAGCATCCTTTACTACGCTGGCTACCGGCGGCGGTGGCGGTTGCGTGGACACTTACGAATCCAACAACACACGCAACACGGCTAAAACTATCCCGGTCAACACCACATTCACGGCACAAATTGCATCCGCAAGCGATGTAGACTGGTACAAGTTTGCCAATACGTCAACGAACAGAAGGATCAAAATTGAACTGACTACGCTTCCTGCCGACTATGATGTTCGTTTGTACCGCGGTACCAGCAACACTGTTCTGGCTGTTTCTGAAAATGCAGGCACAACCAATGAAACGTTGATCTATAATACAACAACCGTTTCAACCAGCTACTACGCATATGTGTATGGTTACAATGGCGCCAACAGCAATACGCAGTGCTACACCATGCGTGTCAGCCTCAGTGCCAGCAATTTCCGTACGGACGGCAGCACAGATGGAGAAGTGGAAGAATTGGAGATTCCTGTAATTTTTGAAAATGCGCCTTTCGGCATTTTCCCTAACCCTGCTTCCAGTCAAATTACTGTGGAAGTGCCGGTAGAAGCGGAATCCGATGTTCAAGTAACGCTACTCGATCCATCCGGCAAAGCAGCACTTCAGCAAAACCGCGTTTTGGGTAAAGGTGACAATCAAATGAGTTTTGATGTCAGCCGCCTTTCCAACGGTATCTACTTTGTAGAAGTACGCAACGGCAAATCGATAAACACCCGCAAATTGGTGGTTCAGAATTAATGTGGGTTGAGATTGTTGAGGGGTTGAGATTGTTGAGGATAATAACACTTGGGATTGTAAATATATTCGGCTTTTTTGCCACTGATCCTACGTGTTATCACCCTCAACAATCTCAACCCCTCAACATCTAACATGGCCAATCACTTTCCCCTTTCCTGGATATCTGAGTAAAAAATCAGGTTCCATTCCCCGTCGGGTTGTTTGGCGAAACGCCTTTCTACACCAAATCCGCCTGCTGTTATCATAATATACTCGACCAACAGCCCATCGCCCAATACCTGGATCTGCCGCTTGTAGTCGCCCGAGCTGTAATCTACCGGACGGTGCATTTTCCAGTTGCTTTGCTGCCAGGCTGTTTCCTTTTTTTCATAGTGTGTACTGTCCACCTGTTCACTTTTGTCTCCTTGCAAAGGCCAGGCGATGTGTGCCATCTGGAAAACACTATCCGTATGAAATTTGTCGTAAAAGGCAGCGAAATCGGCCGGCAACTGTGCATCTGAAGTTGCGACAGATTCCGCCTGAGGCGTGGAAGAAGGTTGTTTGCAAGCGGCGAAGGCGACCATAACGCCCAGTACGACCGGAAAAAGTTTCATGTATCAGCGATTTTGAAAAAGTAAAATGAATCCGCAAAAATAGTTCGTCCGACAAACGATATTTACCGGAAAAATATTTGCGCAAACCCGTTTCAAAATCGCGACCCTTGCATGAGAGGCCTGTACACCATTTTATTGCTGTTGCTTTCCAACGTATTTATGACTTTCGCGTGGTATGGCCACCTGAAATTTCACCACCTCAAATTCTTTCAAAAAACCGGTATGATCGGCCTCATTATCGCCAGTTGGCAGATTGCTTTTTTAGAATACAGCCTGATGGTACCGGCCAACAGGATTGGATACAAAGAGCAGGGAGGACCCTTCACTTTACTGCAACTAAAAGTGATTCAGGAAGTGATTACTTTGCTGGTATTCACTTCGTTTACCTTGGTTTTTTTTAAAAATGAAACCTTGAAATGGAACCATTTTGTTGGCTTTGGCTTCCTGGTGCTGGCGGTGTATTTTATCAGAAAGTAATATTTTAACACATAGGCACATAGAACACATAGTTTTCAGAGTACGCTCCGCTATGTGTTATATGTGCCTATGTGTTAAAATATTACTTCCACACCACGCTCTTCCGGCTGGATATCAAGTAAAACGGCACAAAAACGCCATAGTAAATGGTCTGCATTACATCAAGTATACAAACGTATCGGAGCAAGTCCACACATCGGAGTTGTGAAAAAACGCCCGCGTAAATAATGTGAAGTG
>JADLCC010000480.1 GCA_020847425.1 Saprospiraceae bacterium | reverse complement strand
TGAATCGTGAGTGGTGAATCGTGAGTCGTGAGTGGCTTCCAGTTAGAAGATAGTTGAGTAGATGCTTCTTACTGGAAGCCATTCACGACTCACGATTCACCACTCACGATTCACAACAGACAACTCACAAAATGCGCTGGTCCCTCGGCTTCTCCCCCTGCCCCAACGACACCTTTATCTTCGATGCCATGCTGCATGGCCGCATTGATACGGAAGGGCTTGATTTTGAGGTGTTTATGGAAGATGTGGAAGCCCTGAACCGCCGTGCTTTTGCAGGCGATATTGCGGTGACCAAATTGAGTTACCACGCTTTTGCACACCTCACCCACCGATATGCGCTCCTGCACTCGGGAAGCGCTCTGGGCAACAATTGCGGCCCGCTGCTGGTAGCGCGCGCGCCCATGACCGCTGCCGAAATAAACGCTGCCGCCATTGCCATTCCCGGCAAAATGACCACCGCCCACTTGCTGTTCAGCCTTGCCTACCCAAATGCAACAGATAAACGGGAAACGCTTTTTTCAGCCATTGAAGATGCCGTGCTGGAAGGGAAGGTCGACGCCGGCCTGATCATCCATGAAAACCGGTTTACTTATGCCCAAAAAGGTTTGGTCAAACTGATCGATCTTGGGGAATACTGGGAAACCACCACAGGTTTGCCCATCCCGCTTGGGGGTATTGTCGTTCGGCGCGACATACCTGAGGAAATCCAGCAAAAAATAAACCGGGTACTCCGGCGCAGTGTGGAGTACGCATTTGCGCACCCCGAAGCTGTGCAACCCTTTGTCCGCGCACACGCACAGTCGATGGAAGATGCCGTGATGCAGGCGCATATAGACCTTTATGTAACGGACTATACCATCGATCTTGGTGAAAAAGGCCGCGATGCCGTGCAGCAAATGTTCCGCATCGCGCTTGAAAAAGGGGTAATTTCGACGTACGAGAAAAATTTTTTTATAAATGCCGGGTAGATTTCATTTTTGGCATGATTCTGGAAATAGATACTAATGTGTGTAAGTATTGTTTTTAGAATTGAAGAAATTCTGGAGCGCGGGTAAAGACCCGCGCTTTTTTTTTGCCCAAAATCGAACTTCATCGCATCAACTACTCTTCCTACCTTTGCCTTTTAACCAAACTAAAATCAATACAACATGATTATTGGCGTACCAAAAGAAATTAAAAGCAATGAAAATCGGGTAGCGCTCACACCTGCCGGCGCACTGGAGCTGACCAAGCGCGGGCATGCTGTTTTTGTACAAGGTACAGCAGGTATAGGCAGCGGTTTTTCCGATCAGGATTATGTCGAATCAGGCGCACAGATTTTGCAGACTGCAGAGGAAGTATGGGCCAAAGCCGAAATGATCATGAAGGTTAAAGAGCCGATCGCGGAAGAATACGCGAGATGCCGTTCCAATCAATTGATTTTCACGTACTTTCACTTTGCTTCGAGCAAGGAACTCACCGATGCGATGATCAAAAGCGGCGCCATTTGCCTCGCTTATGAAACGGTGGAAACCAAAGACCGCCAATTGCCCCTGCTCATTCCAATGTCTGAAGTAGCCGGTCGTATGGCGATCCAGGAAGGCGCCAAGTACCTGGAAAAACCAACAGGCGGCCGCGGTGTACTCCTTGGCGGCGTACCCGGTGTAGAACCTGGCAAAGTACTGGTGATCGGCGGCGGTATCGTGGGCACACAGGCGGCCAAAATGGCTGCCGGACTGGGCGCGCAAGTAACCCTGCTCGATGTCAGCCTGCCGAGACTGCGTTACCTGAGCGATATCATGCCTGCGAATGTCACCACAATGTATTCCAATGAGTACAATATTCGCCGGCTGATTCAAACACACGACCTCATCATCGGCGCGGTGCTGATTCCGGGCGCCAAGGCGCCTAACCTGATTACCCGCGACATGCTGAAACTCATGCGCCCGGGTACGGTGATTGTAGACGTAGCGGTCGACCAGGGTGGTTGTATCGAAACAACACGTCCTACCACACACGCCGATCCGACCTATATCATCGACAATGTGGTGCATTACAGCGTAGCCAATATGCCGGGCGCGGTGCCGTTTACTTCTACGGTAGCGCTGACCAATGCCACCTTGCCTTATGCGCTTCAACTGGCCGAAAAAGGCTGGCGGAAAGCCTGCAAGGAAAACCCGGAGTTGCGCCTGGGCCTCAATGTAGTCAACGGTAAAGTAGTATACCAGGGCGTAGCCGATGCCTTCGGTCTTCCACTACAGAGCGTCGACACCATTTTGGATAAATAGATTGTGAAAAAATGGGAACACGGATGAAAGGGATGAGACACGGATTTTAAAGGAATGACGCACCAAGGTGCCGAGTTGATATCAGTTTGAGTTAAGTTTTATATCGATGCTTGAGTATCAGGCCAGATAACTAATAACTGATAACCGATAACATTCCCAAGTCCAATCTGTTTCATCCGTGTGCCATAAATTACCCACGAGAGATAATCCGTCAAATGAAATACCTGGTACTGTTATTTAAAATGCTCATTTTCGGTGCTTTGGTTGCGATCCGGCTCGGAGAATGGGACATAACGCATTTGTTCGCGGGTTTGAAATACCGTGAAGCGCTGGAATATTATGTTGTGGCCCTGGCCAGCCTGGCGCTCTTCCTGATGCTGCTCGATTTTGTCCAGTTTTTTACCATCTGGTGGTATCGGCGGCGGCATAAAGTGCAGGGCGATGATAATTTCATTATTGGGGTAGGGCAGATTTACTCGCTGTTGCTGGCCATCGGTGTGGTGATCGGTTTGCTCTCCTTGTTTCGTATCCACGTCAAGGAGTTATTTACTTCATTGTCAATCATTTTTGCGGGTATAGCCATCCTGACGAAAGATTATATTTCCAATATGATCAATGGCATGATCATGACTTTTTCCAGCCAACTAAGTATCGGAGATAATGTCAGCATCGGCCAGCACCGGGGGAAAATAACGGATATTACATTGCAAAATATCCACCTGCTGAATGACGATGACGACATGATTTATATCCCCAATAATGTAGCCATGAATTCAGAAGTGGTCAATTACACCAAACGGGAAATCAAAAGAACGAGCATCGATTTTGAAATCGACCTGAAATACCTGAAAACGGTGGAAGAACTGGAAAAAATACTCATCGATGTGCTCAATCCCTTTAAAGACCTGATCAAACCGGAGAGTTACTATTTGCGCGTGGCAGAAGTAAAAAAGGAATACGTGGTGATGAAGTTTCAATACATTCTTCAGGAACCCAACAAGGACCTGGAGCGCCAGATTCGCCGCCGTACCATCCGCAGGTTGGTGGAAATTATCAGCGAACGCGAAAAAATTGCCGACCAGATCCCGGATTTGCCGGATGCAGATATGCCGGGACACGCCTGACTAGAGGTGAGAGGGTGAGAAGTGAGAGGGTGAGAGATGTAGCGTACTCCGCTTTGCCCAGGATTCCAAATACATTGAGTCCCACATCTGGAAACTTCTATGTACCTTATGTGGTTAAGAGTCTCGGAAAAACCATTTCTTTGCGCCTCTTTTCCGGCAAGAGCACTTTGCTCTTTGCCTTTCGCAATTTTGCCATTTTTACTAAAAGCCCCCACCAAGGGGTTCCAACCGTTTCCAATATGACCATCGAACAGTTAAAAGAACTGAAAGATAAGTTGGCGGTCCTCAGGAGGTATCTTTGACGTGGACAACCGTTCACGAGAAGTAGAAGACCTCACCGCCCAAACCCTCGATCCCGATTTCTGGAATGACCCGAAACGCGCCGAAGCGATTCAGCGCAAACTCGGCGCCAACAACAACTGGCTCAACGATTATGCCGCACTGGCCCGGGAAGTAGACGACCTGGAAGGCCTGTTTGAATTCCAGAAGGAAGGTATGGCGACAGAAGAAGAAGTCGACGCCCAGTATGCCAAAGCCGAAAGCATCCTAGCCGACGCCGAATTCCGCAGCACCCTCAACCAGAAAGAGGACGTGATGAATGCCGTGCTGACCATCAACGCCGGAGCCGGTGGCACCGAAGCCTGCGACTGGTCGGCCATGCTCCTGCGCATGTACCGCATGTGGGCTGAAAAAGCCGGTTTCAAAGTCATCGACCTGTTTGAACAGGATGGTGATGCGGCCGGTATCAAATCGGCCAGTATCGAAATCCGCGGCGATTATGCCTACGGCTGGCTCAAAGGCGAAAACGGCGTGCACCGCCTCGTGCGCATCAGCCCGTTCAACGCCCAGGGCAAACGCCAGACCTCCTTTTCCTCCGTATTCGTTTACCCGCTCATTGAGGACGACAGCATTGAAATCGTGGTGAACCCCGACGATATCCGCTGGGACGTATTCCGGGCTTCCGGCGCGGGCGGCCAGCACGTCAACCGGACGGAATCGGCCGTGCGGGTCACGCACATTCCCACGGGTATCGTGGCCGAATGCCAGCAGGACCGCAGCCAGCACCGCAACCGCGACATCGCCATGACCTTGCTGAAAAGTCGCCTGTACGAACTGGAAATGCGCAAGCGCCAGGCCGAAAAGGACAAAATAGAAGCAGGGAAAAGCAAAATCGAGTGGGGGAGCCAGATTCGCTCGTACGTGCTCGACGACCGCTGGGTGAAAGACCTGCGCTCGGGCTACAAAATTCACAATCCGGACTCGATCCTCAACGGTGACCTCGATCCGTTCCTGAAGGCATATTTGATGTGGGAGCGGAACCCGACGGGCGTGGTGGAAGAAGAAGATTAGAGGGTGAGAGAAGTGAGAGTCCGTAGATTACACCACTTCGCCTTTGGTAAATATTGCAATAATATATTGATTATCAAATATTTAAAACCCATACAGCCCAAATGCGGAGCTGTGTAATCTACAGTGTACGCTACGTTTGTCATCCTGACGGGATCCGTCCACTTTACGGCGCGTTATAACTCCTTTTACTTTTCCTAGAGTGGACGGATCCCGTCAGGATGACAAACGTAGCATACACCGTAGAGTGCATCGCTGTGGTAAAAAAACTGATGTCCTTTGTGATAAATTCCTTTCTATATGTCCACTGTCCCGTCTGTCATTTTTGAAGACAACCACCTGCTCGTGCTCAACAAGCCCGCTGGCTGGCTCGTGCAGGGAGATAAAACCGGAGACGTGACGCTCACGGACTGGGGCAAAGACTACCTGAAACAGAAATACGACAAGCCCGGCGCGGTTTTTCTGCATCCGGTGCACCGCATCGACCGGCCGGTGAGCGGGGCCGTTATTTTTGCGCGAACGGATAAAGCACTGGGGCGACTGACTACAATGTTTCGGGAAAAAAAGGTGCAGAAACGCTACCTCGCTTTGGTCGTAAAAGCGCCGTACCCGCTGGAAGGGCAATTGCGGCATTTCCTGCTCAAAGATGAAAAACGGAACGTCGTGCAGGCTTTTCCCAAACCCAATGGCGACGCCAAAGAAAGTATAACCCATTATGAATCAATGGGTAAGAAACCCGCCGGGTATCTTTTGAAGGTGTCGCCAATCACCGGCCGGCCGCACCAGATCCGCGTGCAACTGGCTACGCTGGGCTGCCCGATTGTGGGCGATTTGAAATACGGGGCGCCCTCGGCGCTGCCTGATGCCTCTATTGCGCTGCATTGTTTTCAGATGGAACTGATGCACCCGGTAAGGCTTGAGCCGCTGGTGGTGGAAGCGGTGTTGCCGGAAACGCCGTGGTGGGTGTAAGTAAGTCCGAAGTGCGAAGTCGACAGTGCGAAGTCTGTAGAGTAGACCGCTTCGCATGTGGTTTTCCCAAACTTGGAACGGCACACGCCACAAGGATTTGGTGCTTTTTGGGCTCGCCCCCGACCCCTAAAGGGGAGTACATTGGTGATAAAGTAAAAACTGTGTTTCATTTCCTCCGATGTACTCCCCTTTAGGGGTCGGGGTCGGTCAAAAGGAAGCACCAAATCTCATTTCTCCAAATCCCAAGCCCGAAGCCCCACTCACGATTCACAACTCACGATTCACAACTCACAACTCACAACTCACCACTCACGTTTTCCCCGTCACATTCATCGCCCGCTCCAGCCCAATCGTCACAAAAGTCTTCACCACCTCTGCCGCCTTCTCCAATATCCGCGACAACTCCGCTTTTTCATCTTCCGACCATTTCCCCAGCACAAAATTAACTTGTTTGCCTTTAGAGAAGGTATTGCCGATACCGATGCGCAGGCGCGGGTAGGCGTCGGTGCCGAGCATTTCCTGGATACTTTTGAGGCCGTTGTGGCCGCCGTCGGAGCCTTTGGCGCGCAGGCGTTGTTTGCCGAATTCGAGGTTCAGGTCGTCGAGGATGGTGACGCTGT
>JADLCC010000479.1 GCA_020847425.1 Saprospiraceae bacterium | reverse complement strand
TCACAGCCATTTTGATTACCTGTATTTGGAGCGCCCCCCTATTTGGAAAGAATCGCTGGTAGTAAAAAGGCAAATTTGATTGAACGGACAGGCCGTGCTCCGCAGGAACCGAGGGAAACCAACAACAACAAATAAATGTAAATTTGCAACAGTTTTTTCCTGCCATTGCAGCAGTACTACAGTGCTAACCTCCAATACATCCAAATTCCACTCAAAAAATGAAACTACAACCAACACTGCTCGGGCTGATCATTTTGGCGTTGTCCTGTTATTCGTTGGAAGCGCAGCAACCGACGATCAGTACCGATTATATTGTCACGGATAGTATATTAACACCCGGCGAACAAGCATTAAATCTGATAGGTCAGAACGACACCAAAAAAGCGATTCTTCTACTCCAGACATCTCCGTATACAGAGGATTTATTGCTGTTACAAAGTCGTTTTGAAAAGAACAACAGGGATTATACCAATGGAACAATTGAATTTGAAACATGGGATATCGAACAAAACAGAATTAACTATTCGCTCCTGGCGCTAATTCCCGTTAGACCCAAACAAACAGGTAAAGTTGCAAGTAGTGACCTCGAGCGCCTTATTAAGGATAGCGATACCCAGGGTGCTTTGAAACTGCTGATAGACGCTGGTTCTACAGATGCCATCTTATTGCAGGCGAGGTATTTGAGGGTTATGAAACAACGCATGCAGGGAACCATTGATAACCAGACCTTTTACAGGATAAACGCTCGTATCAACTTTGCTATTCTGGAACTCAATCAGGACTAAGTGGTGAGATAATCATTGGGAGGCGCCACAATTATCCCATATATTGCCGCCCAAACAACATAAACGCGCTTCCTGCCGGTGGATTTTTCCGACCTGGTCTTCCCCACCGGCCGAGGCTGTATAACTGGCAATTTCACCCATGCAAAAAATTTTGTTATTCCCAATGATGCTGTTCCTTGCAGCAGCCACACTTCCTGCCCAGTCAACCAACTACAATGATCTCGTGCGGCAGGCCGAGCGATTGCACGTCAACGAGCGGAACTATACGGGCGCCCTGGCCAAATTCCGGGAAGCGTTTGCACTGCAACCCCCGTTTGCCAAAGACCTGTACAACGCAGCCTGTTCGGCCACCCTCAGTGGAAATGTCGATCAGGGGTTCGAATTGCTGAAACAGGCCATCGAATCGGGCTGGTCGGACGAAATTACCATGAAAATGGACCGCGATATGAAATCGCTGCGCGCGAAGACGGCTCGCTGGGATGAAATGATCGCGCTGATGCGAAAGAAAGCCGAAGAAATTAAGCCCGCGCAAGAAGGTTTGAAGGCCGCAAAAATCCCTGAAGATCAGGCCCAAAAAATACTCGTTCCGTTTTTTGCGAACGGGCGTTGGGGGGCGATGCGTCGCGACAACCAGACGCAGGTCATGCCTGCGGTTTTCGACCTGCCGCCGTTTTTTGGCAACGTCGGTCTGGCCCGTTTCCGCGGTGAATGGTACCAATTGGATATTGCCTCAGGCGCCGCTAACCGTTATTTTCCGCCCACCCCCTCGGAATCATCGCCCATTTTTGACCGGCCTGTGGTTCCCAACGCCCAATCGCCGGTCAAAGGATTCGTGGTCGACTCCACAGGCCGGCTGAAAGACCATGCCGACCAGTATGCGGAGTTTCGCCTCGTCAAATACACGAAATCCGAAGGCGCCCCTGTGCAATTCTGGGCAGTAGTCAAGTTAAAACCGACCGGCAATTGGGGAGTAGTGAATGCAGCGGGCGACCCGTTGCCGGGCACGCATTCGGATTTCGCCAGTCTCACGATTTGCGAACCGGCTTCTCTGATTTTTGTGGATGAAGCCCCAAGCGAACAGGTACTCGTGTACCAAAAAGCAAACGGCGAGCGCGGATTGCTCGATTTTGCAGGCAAAACCCATCTCGTAAAAGGTTTCGACAGCGCCAAGCTCCTGCGCTTCGATATGAGTGCCAAACCAGGCGGGCGCGCGTTTTTGAAATTCAGCAAAAGCAATAAATGGGGCATCATCGGCCGAAAACCGGGCAGTAAGGAGTGGGTGGTACTCATAGCACCGCGTTTCTCCGACGTATCGGGCTACGGTTATGGTTTTTCCGGCTTTTTTGATGAAAACAATCCGGAGTCGTATCAGCCGCAGGAATACTTCTTTCGCGTTCGCGAGGGCAATGAGGAGTACTGTGTTGACCTGCAAGGGAAAGCCTTTCGGTTGAAGCGCTGACAGTACACGAGACGCTCCCCCGCTGGCGCTCTTACCATTATCCCGTAAGCCTTATGACTAAAACTTATTTTACTATTCTGATCAGTATTTTTTCACTGACCGTATATGCACAAAAACCCGTTTGGGATAAAATTTACCTCGATGGTGAACTGGGTTTATTGAGCGTGGGGGATGGTGTAGCGCCCTTCGGCGCAACGGATATCAGCCTGGGGTATCGCCTTGACCCTTCATTTGCTGTAGGAGCATCGCTTATTGCCTGGTTAAAGCCGAATGAATGCTGCGGGCCAAGCGCAACCGGGACGGGGCTTCAATTGCGCTTCACGCCCGCCAAAACCCGCCTTATGATGAAAGTAGAAACGGGCTACGTTTTATGGACAGGGTATGCCAGTGATTCTGAGTACCCTGCAATCAAAAATACAGCGGCATCGGGTAAAAATTACCTGCGGGCATCAGCGGACTGGCGTTTCGGCGGATTGACTACGGGCCTGACCTTGGCCTGGACGAGCAGGCAGTTTTATGATTATTTTGATGAAAACAATAGGTTGTTGTCAACTGATACATTTCGCATAGGCGCCGTCTCCGTGCACGTCGGTTTTGCGCTACCACGCGAACTAAAAGTGGGAGACAGGTAATTTCGAGCGCCGTTGTTGGCGTCCGTACTAATCCCGGCGGTTGCAGAATCCATACTTAGCCACTCATTCCACCGTCTGTTGTTGGCGGGGACGCCAACAACGGCCAGGGGGTCGCTGAATAGGATGCATTTCAACTCCGCTCGGCCATAACAGACTTCGAACGCCGCAAACTACTCCTGCCCTCACCAAGAGATTTCGAGCGCCGTTGTTGGCGTCCCCGCCAACAACAAACTGACCAAAACCCTTATATTTCACTCCACTGTTGGTCTCCGCACTAATACCAGGCGGCTACGAAATCATACGCAGCCTCTCATTCCACCGTCTGTTGTTGGCGGGGACGCCAACAACGGCCAGGGGGTCGGCTGAATAGTATGCATTTCAACTCCGCTCGGCCATAATAGACTTCGAATGCCGCAAACAACTCCTGCCCTCACCAAGGGCTTCCGAGCGCCGTTGTTGGCGTCCCCGCCAACAACAAACTGACCAAAACCCTTATATTTGAGGCCTAATCCGCTTCATCTATGTACCATCGATATTTTGAACTCTATTTCACGACAGCCACCATCCTGGAATGGAAACACTTGCTCCAAAACGATTCAATGAAAGACATCATCATTGATTCCATGCGTTTTCTGGTTCAGGAAAAACGGGCAGTCGTGTATGACTTTGTCATTATGCCAAATCATATTCACTTGATCTGGCATCTCCCGGAACCCTACACACTCTCAAAAGTTCAATCAGCCTTGCTGTCCTACACAGCGCATGAGTTTAAAAAGCATCTGAAGGCCCGGCATCCGCAGGTATTGAAGAGATTCAAAGTTGATTTAGCGGACAGGCAATACCAGTTTTGGGAAAGAGATCCTTTATCCATCGCCATATACCGCGATGAAGTCTTTTACCAAAAAGCAAAATACATTCATTGGAATCCCTGTACGGAAAAGTGGAAATTGGCTGAAAAGCCGGAAGCATACAGGTATTCATCTGCATACAGAAGCGACAATGGCGGTTATTGGGATTTTGTGACGGTTTTTGGGTGAAGGGATTTATCTAATATTTGGTGGGGACGCCAACAACGGCCAACTTTCTCTCTCTTATTTTGTTTCTTTTTATAAATACAACTATCATGTCAGGAAAAAACAAAAAACAATTTGGCGTCTGGATGGATTCACACCACGCGACGGTTACAGGCAGAGAAAATGTGGACGAGGGAGATTTTGTAATCCTGGGACATGTAGAAAATCCCGGGACTTCTAAAAATTCCAATGAGAAAGCAGCGAACAACCTAGAGATTGCCTTAACCCATAAATTCTTCAAAGAAATTGCTGAAAAAATGCCCAATATAGACGAGTTGCATGTAACCGGCACGGGGCAGATTCAAGAACAGTTCGTGAAGTTCCTTGCCGACACCCCGCAGTACAAAAATGCGGTTTCCAGCGACAGTACCTCGAATAAAATGAGCGATGAACAATTGATTGAGTTTATCGCGAAGCATTTTAATTAAGTGGTTATTGGTTATTCGTTATTGGTTATTCGTTATTCGTACGGATAATCAAGCATTCCATTAACAGGTATCAACCCTCTTGTATAAGGCTAATTTGTTCAAAACGAACAAATTAGCCTTATTTTATATATTCATTACCGGCCTTTACATCCTATAAAAAAAATACCAGCGTCTTTTTGTGTTTGATCCATAACAACACTCAATACTGCCGATGACCAATCTCATGCCTGAAACACAGGTACTGCGCCACCTTTGCGGCTCATCAATATAAGTTGTTATGTCCACTATAATATTTGCTATCGTTATGCTGCACCTGCTTGTCGGATTTGGATATGCCCTGTACCGGATTAGCAGTTCGGATGCGCCTAAAGATGACGGGCTCAACCAGCACAAGCCATCCGACACTGCGCTCTGATGGGTTCAGTTAATAGTCCTTGCCGCAGTCGGCATGACGCTACTTGTAAAAACAATTCTGCTTTTTCACAACAAAGGAAAAGGTACACTAGCGCCCTGGGATCCGCCAACGAAATTTGTGGCGACTGGAGTGTACCTTCACAACCGTAACCCTATGATATCAGGAGGTTTAATGGTATTGATGGGGGAGGTTTTGTTTACCGGTTCAATTTACTTTTTGATTTGGTGGATTGTATTTGCGATCGCGAAACATCTCTATTTTGTTTTTCATGAAGAACCTGAGTTGGAGAAACGTTTTGCTGAAGATTACAAACTGTATAAACAGCATGTTCCACGCTGGATTCCGAGGTGGAAAGCCTGGGACGGCAAAGAATAAAAACATGGGTGTTCAAAAAACAGTGGCAAATCTATATTTAGATTTGCCACTGTTTTTTGAACACACTCCAAGAAACTGTTTTCAACCGGCAAATATGAAACCATGCCTTGTCATCACACTCCTGTTCTGCTTTACCCAAGGCTTCGCCCAGGCAGACTCCAGTCATTACATCAAGGTTAATTTCCTTTATGGTTCCAAACCGCATCGTGCACACAAATCCACCGAACAAAAATCTTTCGGCGGGCTACACGGCGGACATGTCACCATCCAGGTAGGCGACCTCGATTATGGCTTCAGACGAACGAACAAAAACACCCATATTTTTCCAAATAAAAAACGGGCATCGGTCTTTACGGTCAGGGAACTCGAAGGTAAAAGCAGGTATGGTGAAGGGCGCAAGACCGTAACATTTATTATTCCTTTGTCCAGCGAGCAGTATCAATCCCTCGGGCAGATCCATCAGGCATATTGCGACAGCACGCCCTACGACTACGCCTTTTTCGGCATGCGCTGCGCTGCGGCAACCCAGGAAATTCTGGGTGAAATTGGCGTTTTAAATAAGAAAAAACGTTTTTTTAATATCGTTACTACCTTTTATCCCAAGCGGCTCCGCAAAAGAATATTCAGACTGGCAGAGGCTAAAGGTTTTGAGGTAATCAAAACGGAGGGCAGGCCGACGCGTAAGTGGGAGCGCGACTGACATCGCTCGCGCAGCAAAGTGCTGTCATGGTATTTGTCGACAAATCCTCTAACAGCAATCAAACAGCCCGGGGCTTTTAAATGCCCTCAGCATCCAACTTACATACCGGAATTATCATATAATTTTCCTGCCAGTACTCACAATCTTCTGGTGGTGTCAAACCGCCTACATATTGTAGTTTTACTTCTTTGAACGATGTAAAAATCAGGTCCAGGTGTTCATGCCGGAACGGGAGTTTTTCATCTGAATAATAAGTTAGAACACCGCCTTTTTTCAAAAGATTAACGGAAAGTGGAATGAATGAAAAATGATTCATTCCCCTTTCTTCTGGTTTCAGCGGATAGGTATCAAATAGAATACCATCAAATTTATCCGTTAGCGCCGGAATAAGGTTCTGCCAAAAACCCTCCAACACAATTACAGGTACTTTTTGTTTTTTAGCCCATTCCCGCGCCTGTTGAGCAACCACCGGATGCGCTTCAATAATAGTATGGCTTTTGCAACCATATTCCATGATCTGTCCGGAAGATATCCCCATTCCGAATCCGATTTCCAGGATATCTCCATGGTTCCATGTAACTTCTTTAGCAAGCGCCTTCATCAATGGAAGTTCCCATGCCTGCATTACCTGCCAGTCACCAATAATTAATTCATCTTCACGGAGATCAACCTTGAATTGATTCCATTCGTCATTGTGGGAAGGGTATTTTTTCATGGGTTATTTTCTTTTTTTGTAATGAATAGGCTAAACTGACGGTATGATATAGTATCAGGAAGCAACAAAACTACACAGGATTCCCCCAAATTGTTGTTGATCAATACGTTTCATACGAGCAAAAAACCACTTCCGGTTCCCCCAATGATACCATTAAAATAAAATCAGGGGACGTATTGTTGTTCAGGTAAATTTATCAAGCAATATTCTTCCATTGCTCCCGCTCAAATTAGCCGAAGGGCACCATTTATTCAGCGCCCGGCTTTTGGGTGCTACCAAAGGTTTGTAGTTTTGTGGTTGTTTTTAACTATTTACCATACTCGCCTTTTTTCCCGTGCTTAAACTTTCCACGCTCTTTCTTGCTCTTCTCCTGAGCCTCCCCATCCAAACCCTCGCCCAAACCACCAACAATCAATACGTTGCATATGAGCGGGAATCCACCTACGGTTCCCCCGACGATATGAGCCTGCCCGATTGGGTGCGCGCCATGTACGCGCCCGATCCAAACCTGCCTGAAGTGGAGCGGCTGTACAAAGCGTACTACCAAACCCATACTTTTGAAAAAACGCAGCACACGCAGTATTTCAAACGCTGGGTCAAAAACAATCGGCCCTACGTGAATACCGAAGGCTTGATCCGCCCGCCTTCCAAACAGGATTTTGACGCGAAATGGGCCACACTGGAAGCCCGGCGCCTCACGCAGCGGCAGGAATTGCAGGAGCGCGGCCCGTCCAACTGGGGCGTTGCCAACTGGACCGGCATCGGCCCGTTCGATTTTGACAAAGACGCAGGCGGCCACAGCCACGCTCCCGGCGCAGCGCATGTCTATGCCCTCGAAAAAGCACCTTCCAACCCCGATATTTTGTATTGCGGAACGGCTACAGCGGGCGTCTGGAAAACAACGGACAGGGGATTGAATTGGGTATGTGTCACCAAAGATCTGCCGTTGAATTATTGCAATGCCGTGGAAATCCACCCGTCCAACCCGAATATCGCCTTTTTTGGAGGAAACAACCGCATTTATAAAACTACAAACGGTGGCGGCGCCTGGACGCAGATCGGCGATGCGGCATTCAACAGTGTCACCCACGATGTGCGGGAAATCGTTTTCCAGCCGGGCAATACCAACGTATTGTTTGTCTGCTCCAACAGAGGGTTTTACCGCTCCGACGACGGCGGCGATCATTTCACCAAAATTATCAATGTAAAATCGGATGGCTATTTTTCGGAAATCGAATTCAAACCGGATGACCCCAATACGATTTACACCGTACAATCGCAGGTAACAGACTTATACACAGAGTTTTATAAATCAACGGACGGCGGATTTACGTTTACCCTGATGAGTGGCTGGCCGGTATTGTCCAGTGCGTCTACCACCACCAATCAATTTATCCACCGCCCCGGAACCGGCACCAACTACGCCAGTTTCAACAACGTCCAACTCGGCAGCGCCGCCATTCCGGATTTTACCCTGGAAATGCGGGTGAAATTCCCCGCTACTACCATTTACGACAAATCATTCCTGTCCAATAAAAACTGGAGCAGCGGGATCAACAAAGGCTGGGTACTGGCGGCCCGATACACCGGCGAACTCACTTTCAATATGGGTTCGGGTGCAGCGCGCGTCGACATGAATACCGGCGGCATCTGGGACGATACCTGGCACAACATTACGGTTGTTTACCGCGCCAACGGTTTAAAAGTTTTATACAAAGACGGTGTGGCAGCCACAAGCAGTCTGACCAATATCGGCACGGATGTGACGACCGCTCTCCCGATGATTCTGGGTTTCGACGGCAACCTGGCTTATGGCGGACAGGAAATGAGCGTGGATGAAATCCGCATTTTTAATACGGCCGTTCCCCCCGCTACCATTGCGGCCTGGAAAGATACGGAACTGAACAACACACATCCCAATTACGGCAACCTGCTGCATCACTACAAATGCAACGAAGCTTCCGGTAATACACTGATCGACGAACAAAACGCCAATCCCGGTACAATTACCGGAACGATCAACAGGCTACAGGACCAAGTTTTCAATTCCACTACCCTGCTCGCACAGGGCGAACACCAGAAACGCGCAGAAATCGGCGTTACTGCCGCCAAACCGGATCGTATTTATGCCCTGCTTTCCGGTGTAGCCAACGGAGGGGAAGGGCTGTACGGTGTGTACGTCAGCGACGACGCAGGCGCCACCTGGACGCACAAATGCTGCGGTAGCGGCCCGGGCGGTGCGGCAGTGGCTACGCCGACAGTTGGCCTGACAACACCGGAAACAAACGCCAACATGCTCGGTTATTCCGAAACGGGTCATAGCGAAGGCGGGCAATACTACTACGATCTGGCGCTCGATGCCGACCCTGGCAACGCCAACAAAGTGCATATCGGAGGCATCAACCACTGGTATTCCGTGGACGGCGGAAATACATTCAGTATGACTGCAAAATGGAGCTGGCCCGAAGATCCGAAATACGTACACGCCGATATCCACAACATCAAAATATACGGCAATGAAGTCTGGATCGGTTGCGATGGAGGTATTTTTATGTCGCCCGATAGTGGCAAACTAACTTTCAGCCAAAGGCAATATGGTATTCAGGGTACCGATTTCTGGGGTTTCGGCATGGGGCACAAGGACGCCAATGTGATGCTCGGTGGTACCTACCACAACAGCCATTTGCTCAAAAACAACAACGTTTACCTCAATGGCTGGACATCCTACACCGGTAGCGCAGACGGTACGCGCGGTTTTGTAAATCCAGGCAAACCCAAAACGGTGTACAACGACAGCGGAAAAGACCAACTCCCTGACAACCGAACAACAGAACCTGTTCGCACGACATTCAGTAAACTACCCAATACCGGCGGTACGCCCAGCAAAATCACCTGGGATCCGCGCTGTTACAATTGCCTGTACACAGGCAATGGAGCCGACCTCTGGTATAGCGAAGACGACGGCAGCAATTTCAGCCTGGTCAAAAACTTCGGCGCTATGAATGTAGCGGATATAGAAGTGGCCTGGGACAATCCGAATATTTTATACGTTGCAACCGTAGGCAATTTTTATGATCCGAAAGGCCTCTGGAAAACAACGGACAGGGGACAAACCTGGACAGACATCACCCCATCGTCCGCGGTGCTGGGCTTTGAAAGTTCTATGTCCTTCGATGTGGCAGTGGGCGACAACAGCAACGACCTCTGGCTGGTTTGTTTCCATCCCTACGGCTGGTACAATGAAAACAACAACAAGGTGTTCTATTCCGATAACGGTGGAGCATCCTGGACCAACTGGAGTACCGCTACCACCAACGACCAGAGTATCAACAACATACTCTATCAGCGCGGGAGCAATGGTGGCGTGTACCTGGGCACGCGCAGCACGGTGTTTTACCGGAATAAAAGTCTGCCCGACTGGATCGTTTACGACGAAGGATTGCCCGCCAGTTTCTCCTCTCAGTCCATTTTGCCTTGGTACAAAGAAGGTAAGATCCGAAATGCCGGCAACCGCAGCGTCTGGGAATCGCCCATGTACGAACTCGGCCTGCCGGTAGCCCAGCCCATGGCCGACAAACGTATTTCGTATTGCTCCCGCGATACGGTGTATTTTACAGACTATTCAGCCCAGTACAAAACCGGCGCTACCTGGCAATGGGACATCACGCCCCCGCCGGCTTATATCAGCAGCGCCACGGTGGAAAGCCCGAAAGTGGTGTTCGGTTCATCCGGCGACTATGCCGTCAATCTGACGGTAAGCGACAGCATGGGTTCCAGTACGCGGGCGCTTTACGGAGGCATTACGGTAAGCTCTGCTTGCGAACCGGATACCGTTACCGGAAATGCACTGCAAATTGCAGCCAACGGCCAGTACGCGGCCGCCACGACTGCTACCAAACTCAATTCCAACCACGTGACCTTGATGGCCTGGGTCAAACCCGGTGTAACGCATACAGGCACTTCCGGCGTTTTGTTTTTCAGGGGCGGCACGACCGTTTGTGGTATTCACCTGGAAAACAATAACAGGCTGGCCTACCACTGGGACGACGGTTTTTACGGATACAATTCCAATCTCTTTTTGCCGGTCAACCAGTGGTCGCACATCGCCATGGTGGTGGAGCCGACCAAAACCACCCTTTACCTGAACGGAAGGCCCGCCGTCAGCAGCGGTACACATCCCGCAGAGGCCTTCGACGCGCCATTTACGATCGGTCGCGACCCGAGTAGCAGCAGCCGGACATTTAAAGGTTTGATCGATGAAGTATGCTTGTACAACAGGTCATTGA
>JADLCC010000478.1 GCA_020847425.1 Saprospiraceae bacterium | reverse complement strand
TCTGTGATTTGTTTGAGGATGGCCGGGTCGCGCCCTTCGGAAAAATTGGGGACGCATTCGATAAGTTGCTTCATGTGTTTACTGGTTCGTCGATACAGGCCGCAAATGTAAGGGAATTTGGAGGCAGCAGAGGTTTATCGGGATGATAATGGTTGAAGTTGTTGAGGGGTTGAGGGTTGAGATTGTTGAGGGTGATGACCCAAGCCCTGGGTTATCCCCTCAACACTCTCAACCCTCAACCCCTCAACAACTTCAACCCTCACCTGTCATTTTTTCGCATCATACCCCAGCACCACGCCAATGACACCGCCGGCGATGGCCGATTGGACGGCATTGACGATCGGATCGACGATTACGGCGGCTATCGTGGTAACATGCATACCGGCAAAACTAAACAAATCGGCACCCAGTGCAATCAGAAAACCGATCCAGGCGCCGGCTATTGCGCCGCTTTTAAAAGTGGAGATGCCGGCCCAGCGGCTGTACAGCAAAGCCAGCAGTAAGGACCAGGCCACACAGCCCAAAAAAACGTGCAGGAGATCGGGTTGTTCGCGCATGACGCTTTTGGCTGATTCCACAACCTGCGCATCAAAAAATCCTTTTAAGGCTACACCGTACAGCAACCAACCTGTCAGGAATGTCACCACGGCACCGGCTAAAGCGGCGAGTAAAACTTTGGTATTCATATCGTTTTGATTTTAGGTGAAAAAAGTTTTTACTGTTGCGAAAGTAAATTATTTCATAATTTAAATACAAAGAATAGTGAAAATGCTTGCTTTAAATTTTTAAAAATAGTATGGTAGAAAAATATTTCTAATTTCAATTTTTAGATTTTACACAGCTATTAATAGTACTTTGGGCCGTACTTGCCCAATCTTATTTTAACCCTTCCGGCAGCATTTTTCACACCGGCCGTATCTCCGATTCATTCCTACCGTTTCATCAACCTTTTTGTACAATGAGCAACCGATTACGCCTTCCTATTTTCAGCCGGATCATTATTCTGTATTGTTTTTTTATTTGCCTGATCCCCAAACTGAGCGCTCAAAACCTTGATATTGAAATCAGTGGCCCCGGTGTGATATGCCAGTTCGGCTGCGCTACCTTCACCGCGACAGTTACGCCCGGATCCAGCCAACAGGCCGAAATCTTATGGAGCCTCAATGGACTGATAAATACTACCGGTCAAGGTCCCTTTTTCACCATTTGTCCGGCAGAATTCAATATTCCTCCAGGAACATTATTACTTACTGCAACAGTGCTCGGACCGAACGGCGCCACTGCCGGCGACACCATGGCTATCTTTGTTGATTATTTACAACCACTTTTCATAAAATCATCCAACACTGCGCCCTGCAACGACATCGACAGTTCTGCCTGCGAAAAAGTATGCCCAGGCGCAACGGTGACGTATTCCGTACTCCCCAATACGCCCACCGGACAGGGTGTACTCAACTGGCATGTTGCCGGCGCCGAGAGCTGGATAGTCAATCCGCCTACCGGCGGTAACCCAGGCGGCAACAGTTCAGTCACCGTCACCTGGGGCCCGACCGGCGTGGGTTCTGTTTCCGTATTTTCAGACGGTATTTTCGGCTGCGGCGGTGAAGCAAATATATGCGTCACCATCATTGAAGCGCCGCAGGCCGATTTCTCGACCAACCCGCCGGCGCCGGCTACCGGCAATCTGACGGTTTGTAAAAACCAGACCGTTTATTTCCAAAACGAAAGCAGTGGCGCCGATAGTTACGAATGGCGTTTCAGCGACGACCTCAGCACCTCATCGGAAGTCAGCCCCCAGCATACTTTTTTGACTCCCGGTACCTATACCGTCAGCCTGATCGCCTACAGCAACTGCCTGTGCTCGGATACCACGCAAATGACCATTGAAGTACTTGATGCGGCATCACCCAGTCTCGATTGTGTGGGCACGGTATGCCCCGGAGAAGCTGTGACATATACTGCTTCCAACGGCTGCCAGCCATTTACCTGGGCCGTATCCGGCAATGGTACCATTACTGGCGGCGGCACTGCCAATTCGGATACCATATCCGTGTTGTGGAACAACGGCCCGACGGGAACCATTACCCTGGGCTCTCAACCCTGTACCGGCATGTTGTGCCCCATACCTGCAATCCTGGAGGTTCCCATCATTTCCAACAATGCGGAAATCGAAGGCCGCGAACGGGTTTGTCCGGCAACCACAGAAGTGTACAGCATCGAACCTTTCGGCGGCACCAGTTTCATCTGGTCGCTGGCAAGCGGCGGCAGTATTCTGGATGGCCAGGGCACCAACAAAGTAACCGTTCAATGGGATGGCTCCCAAAACCCTGCCGTAGGCCACTGGTTGTCAGTTGTTTATGAAAATTGCTATCTCGGCTGCGGCGGACAGGATTCTATTGAAGTACATATTTTATCACCTTTTGCCATCAACGGCCAGGTAGAAGCCTGTGTAAATGGCAGCGTCACACTGGTGACCAAACTGACGGCTAATAACCAGAACCTGAATACCAACTGGACGTTGTTCGACCCCATGGGCAACAACGTCTGGACGGCGAGCAATACCGCTTCCATCACGCCATCCTTTTTAAATGGAGATGGTAAATATTTGTTGTTGGCTGTCCCCAGCAATCCGGCTCAAACCTGCTCTGATGAACAGGAATGGAGCGTTCAGGTGGCGCCCCTGCCCAATGTGCCGGGAAGTATTACAGGGGAAAGAAATATTTGCCCGGGCAGCACCTACACTTATGAAGCCCAGGGCGTTGCCGCCAACGAAAACGTGCGCTGGACCCTGGTGAACGGCTCCGGCGCAGCGCAAACCCTGTTCGGCAATCCCGTCAACGTCACCTGGGCCGCTGCAGGTCCTTACCAATTGGCAGTTGCAGCGGTCAGCACCAACGGCTTGAATTGCAGCAGCGATACCATCCGGATAGACCCTGTTTTGATCGGTATTCCTGCCATTACCGGGACGGTGGCTGCCTGTGAAGACGCTTTGGGCAGTTATTCGATTATCCCGCAAGATATTGATATTCAATGGACGATTACGCCCGCAGGGGCCGGCGCTGTGGCCGAAGGGCAAGGTTCCAACGCAGCCGATATTTTCTGGACACAACCGGGCAACCACACCGTTAATGTAGCCGTATGCGGCCAGACGGCTTCTTTCCCGGTAACGGTCTGGGCCAATCCGGATCCCATTGTGCAGCATCCGGCCGGGTTATGCCCCGGCGCCACAGGAGTGATACAAACCAGCGTTTCCTACAGTACCTACACCTGGAAAGACGAGGATGGCGTTGTGCTGTCCATGCTCGCAACACCCAGCCTGGCGGCGGGCACTTTTGCGGTAGAAGTCAGCGACGGCAATGGCTGCCGCGGAAAATCAGAGTTTACCATGGCGAGTTACGACGCGCCGGATGTATCGCTGACGACTGCCGACCCCACGGGCTTTTGCAACAATGCCGGATCGGTACTGCTCACGGCCCTGACAGATGCCGACGCCAATTATACCTACCAGTGGTTCCAGGATGCCAACCCGATTGCCGGCGCTACCCTGGTGGAACACACCACCAACCAATATGGTCTGTACACCGTTCAAGCCACCAATGTGTACGGTTGCACCCAGGTGGCAGGCCCGATCAATGTTTTCAACTACTGCGGCGGCGGCGGCGGCGGAAGTGGCCCTCCAGGCAATGGCACCCTGTGCCCGGCTGGTATGATCGACATTACATTTGACCCGAATGTGCGCTGCGATTCCTTCCAGTTGCATTTGATCGATAACATAGGGCAATACGTACCCGGAAGCGCTAACTGGGTGTTTTTCATCTCGGGCGGTTTTGTGTTAGGTTCGGCATCCGGCGACAATCCTTCTTTTGTTTTTGATAATGCAGGCAAATACAAGGTGTTTGCTACGGTACAATTGCAGGATGGCAGTTTTTGCAAAACGCTGGGTTCGATGGAAGTAGAAACGGTGGCCCGTTTCGACCATGAGGTAGATTGCCCGGGTTCCGTCACCAGTTTTGAGGATGTCAGCGAGTTTTTACCCACGGGCGGCATTACCAGTTACGCCTGGGATTTTGGCGACCCTGCTTCCGGCGCTTCGAATACGGATAATATTGCCAATCCGCAGCACAATTTTGCCTTATCTGGCATTTACCAGGTGCAACTGACCGTGACCGGTACCAGTGGCTGTACCTCCAGCGCAACCCTCCCTGTGGAAGTGCCTGCGCTGCCCGATGCGAGTTTTGCGACACCGGCTGCGCGTTGTGCGGGCAATGCACTGTTGTTCGAACCGGCTAATATGCCCGGCGATCTGCTGGATGTGGTTTGGGATTTCGGCGACCCGGCTTCCGGCAGCGCCAACGACGCCCAGGGCATCACGGTTTACCACAATTATGATACCCCCAACGTCTATACCGTGACGGCTACCGCTACCAACGTTTTTGGTTGCACGGCTTCATTTTCCATGCCTGTAACAGTATCGCCCAATCCTTTGAGCGGGACCATTTCTCCGGCAAACCCCGGAGCACTTTGCGAAGGCCAAACGATGACGCTGACCGCTCCTGCCGGCGCTGCCGGTTACCTGTGGTCGGATGGCAACATGACCGCCACGCAAACGCTGGTGGTGAGCGAAGCAGGTGTTTACCAGGTGACATTGACGGATGCCAACGGCTGTACTTTCGTGCCGCCTTCGGTAAAAATCGACATCACACCTGCTCCGGACGCCTTGATTAAAGCATTGCTGATGAATGAGTTGGGGCAAATTGTCGGCACGGCCTACCCCACCTTGAGTACTTGCAGCGGCGAAGATGTTCATTTGCAGGCGCAAGGCAACGGCAGCTACAATTATGTCTGGTCGGGCGGAAATGGATTTATGGACGAAGTGATTTTTTCGGAAGACCGCGGCAATCTGTTGCCGGTGGGCAGCCATACGTACACCGTTACGGTTACCAATCCTGCGAACGGCTGTACTGCCGTTACCGATCCTTTTGTGGTGACCGTCCATCCCAACCCCAGCGGCTTCAGTGTCAGCAGCAGCAGCAATTGTGCGAGCGCTTCCACCGTGTTGAATTACGCCGGACCGGAGCCGGCCAACTGGCAGTTTATCTGGAGCACCGGCGCAACAGGCACTACCCTGAACACGGAAGATTTCGGCGGCTTTTTTATCCGCGTCATCAACGAATTTGGTTGTGAAGCCCAAAGCAACACGGTCACCATACTGCCCGGACCGCAGGTATCCGCTCTTCCTTCTGGTTGCCACGAACGCTGCGCCCCCGATACCCTGTGTATCCCCAGCATCCCTAATATTACCGGTTGGCAATGGTATTTTAATGGCAGCCCGGTTGCGGGCGCCACTTCGCCCGACTTTATTATTGATGAAAGCGGCACCTATTACGCCGTGCTGAGCGATGCGTTCGGTTGCACGGCTCAAAGCGACCCGCTGACGGTCCAGTTAACCGGCGGTACCGGCAATTTGATGGGCAGCGTCTGGTCGGATGTGAATGACAACGGAACCGTTAGTTATAATGCGGACACCACACTTGCCGGCACTACCGTCATGTTGTTGCAAAACGGTGTGCCGCTGGATACCACCGTCACGGATGCCAACGGCTTTTTCACATTTAATGACTTGCCCAACGGCTGGTACGTTGTGATGCTCGATTCCACCACCTTTGCCCCCGGCTGGCGCGCGGTGATCGGAAAAGATTCGACTTATGTAAACGGATGTGCGGAAGGGCTGGATTCGCTGGAATTACTCATGCGTTTTGATTGTGTTCCAATGATGTCGTCCGAACAACTTTTCGCTTGCGAAGGCAGTTTTGCGGTATACGATGGCGTGCCTGTACCTGCCGGCATCAGCCAGGTATTTCAGTCCACCGATGCGAATGGCTGCGATGTATTCGTGCTGGTGACGGTAGTACCGCTGCCAGTTTCCAGCAGCGCGCTTACGTTGTCCGCTTGCCCGGGTGGCACTGTTACCTATGAAGGAGTGGATCTTCCTGTTGGCGCCACACAGCCATTTCCTTTTGTCAATGCCCAGGGTTGTGATTCGATTGTTACGGTTACCGTTACGGCGCTGCCGACTTCGGCTTCCAGCCTTGAAGTGTTCGTTTGTCCCGGTGAAACCTATTTGTACGAAGGTGTAAATGTACCCGCAGGGCAAACACAGGACTTTACTTTGGTGAATCAGTGGGGTTGCGACTCCATAGTTACACTCACTGTGACGGCTTTACCAGCGCCTGTCACACCGCTTCAGGTGTCCGTTTGTCCGGGAACAACTTATGCGTACCAGGGGCAGGAAATTGCCATCGGCACCACAGAACCGGTTCATTTGACCACAACTAATGGTTGTGATTCCATCGTGATGGTCAGCGTATCGGCTTTACCAGATGCGACATTTGAATTGCTCGGCACCGAAAGTTGCCCCAACCAGTCCAACGGCAGCCTTGAAATTACTGATGCAACCGGCGGAACACCGCCGTATGAATATGCGATCAATGGCGCATGGCAAAACGATG
>JADLCC010000477.1 GCA_020847425.1 Saprospiraceae bacterium | reverse complement strand
GGCTGGGAGGCGCTGCGGTTTTTCAGTGAAACCAAAAATGTGACGATAGGCTTGGGTTAGAAACTGTTTTAAAACAGTTTCTTAGAAAAGGCAAATTAAAAAACATGCGACTTTCCATTATTATTGTCAATTATAACGTGCGGCATTTCCTTGAACAGGCGCTCGGTTCGGTGCGGCGTGCCCTGCACAACATACCTGCGGAGGTGTGGGTAGTCGACAACAATTCGGTGGATGATTCGGTGCGCATGGTGCAGGAAAAATTTCCCGAAGTGCGGCTCATTGCCAATACGGACAATCCAGGATTTGCAGTAGCCAACAACCAGGCTATCCGGCAAAGTACCGGTGAATACGTGCTGCTGCTGAACCCCGATACCCTGGTGGAAGAGCATACTTTTTCCAAATGCCTGGCATTTATGGACCTCCACCCGGACGCCGGCGCCCTGGGTTGCAAACTGATCGACGGTACCGGAAAATTCCTGCCGGAAAGCAAACGCGGCTTCCCCTCTCCCTGGGTAGCGTTTTGTAAAACCTTCGGGCTTTCCACTATTTTTCCCCGGAGCCGCTTTTTTAACCGCTACTACCTGGGCTACCTCGATGCCGATAAAACCAATGAGGTGGATGTGCTCGCCGGCTGTTTTATGTTTATGCGCCGCAGCGCGCTCGACCGGGCCGGCCTGCTCGACGAGGCTTTTTTTATGTACGGCGAGGACATCGACTTGTCGTACCGGATCATACAGGCCGGTTACAAAAACTATTATTTCCCCGAAACAAAAATCATCCATTACAAAGGGGAGAGCACCAAAAAAGGCAGCCTGAATTATGTGCGCACCTTTTACCAGGCCATGATCATTTTTACCCGAAAACATTTTACGGGGCGGCAGGCGGGTTTGTTTGTACTGATGTTGCAGGGCGCTATCTGGTTGCGGGCGGGTATGACGCTGGCTAAAAATTTTTGGGACAAGATATGGTTGCCGGTACTGGATGCCGGTCTGATTTATGCCGGTCTGGTTGTATTGAAAAACTTCTGGGCCAACTATTATTACAAAGACCCGGACTGGTTCAAAACCAATGTGTTGTGGTTCAATTTTCCTTTGTATATCCTGATCTGGCTGGGAACGGTGTGGCTCAACGGCGGATACGATCAGCGTTACGACCTGCGCCGGGTAGTGCGCGGCCTGGGTTTTGGGACAGTTGTTTTGGCTGCTATTTATGGTTTTCTGGACCTGGACTACCGGCCTTCGCGGGCGCTTGTACTCATGGGAGCGGTCTGGGCTGTACTGGCAACAGTGGGCGTGCGCGCAGCAGCGCATTTTATCGAATTCCGCAACTTCCGGCTGGGGCGCGACAAAATCAGGAACCTGCTGATCGTAGGTTCTCTGGAAGAGAGCGAGCGGGTGAGCGGGCTGCTCAACCAGGTGGGTATTCCGCAAAACATGGTTGGCGCCGTAGCGCCGCCCGGTGAAAACGACGACCGGAATTACCTCTGCCACTTCGGTCAGATCGACGAAGTAGCGCGTATTTACCGGGTCAATGAAATTATTTTTTGCTCAAAAGATATGCGCAGCCAGGATATTATGGCCTGTATGACCCGGTTGGGGCCCGCTATTTCCTATAAAATTGTGCCGGAAGAAAGTATGAGCATCATCGGCAGCAGCAGCAAAGACGAACCGGGTGAACTGTACACCATCGCTATCCGCTACAACATCGCCCTGCCCGGCCAACGCCGCAACAAACGGATGCTCGATTTGCTTGTCTGTTTTGCATTGCTGCCCACAGCGCCTTTCTGGATGCTTTTTTCGAGCCAACGCAGGCAATGGTCCGGCAATTGGCGTTCCGTTTTCAGCGGCCGGAAAACCTGGGTGAGTTATGCCCCGCAAAGCAATATTTCCAGCCTGCCAGCCCTCAAACCGGGCGTGTTTTCGCCGCTCGACGAACTGCAGGATATCCAGCCGACGACACAAATGATCGACCGCCTTAATTTTCTTTATGCCAAAGACTGGAATGCCGGGCGCGACCTGTCGGTGATTGGAAAGATGCTGCGCAGTTAAGCACCTTGCCTTTTGTAATTTTGCCTTTTCATTTATCAGCAGCAATAACCCAACGCGCATCATGAACGATAAACAACTTTACTCCGGCTTGCTGGAAGCCAAACGGCGCGGCGAAAAGAAACTCGCCGTCCTGTTTGACCCGGATAAACTCCGGCTCCAGAAAATGGAACAAGCGCTGGATCTGGCTGCCGACTGCGGGGTCGATTATTTTTTAATCGGAGGCAGCCTGGTGGTCAATAATATGCTGGATGACCTGCTTGGCAAAATCAGGGAACGTTGCAACATCCCCATGATCCTTTTTCCGGGCAATTCTTTCCAACTCAGTTACCGGGCTGATGGCTTGTTGTTTCTGTCGCTGATCAGCGGGCGAAATCCAGAATTGCTGATCGGGCAGCATGTTATTTCCGCTCCTTTTTTAAAAATGTCGCCCCTCGAAATCATCAGCACCGGCTATATGCTTATCGACGGCGGTGTGCAGACTTCCGTGCAATACATGTCCAATACCTATCCCATACCGGCGCATAAAGACGATATCGCGGTGTGTACGGCACTGGCCGGCGAAATGCTGGGCTTGAAACTGATTTACCTGGATGCGGGCTCAGGCGCCAAAAATCCCGTGCCCGAAAGTATGATTGACGCCGTAAGCGGCGCAGTATCGGTGCCCCTGATTGTCGGCGGCGGCATCCGAACACCGGAAAAAGTAGCAGCCAACCTGCAGGCCGGCGCTGACCTGGTGGTGGTGGGCAATGCGATTGAAAAAGATCCGGCGCTGATCCGCGAAATGATGGAGGCAGTGAAAGCAGTGCGAAGTCGTTAGAGTCCGAAGTCGTCAGTGCGAAGTCCGAAGTACGTAGCGTACTACGTTTCAGGATTTGAAACCCAAGTATGGAACGGAGTACGCTACGGACTTCGGACTTCGCACTAACGACTTCGCACTATTTATCCAGCCATGCTTTGAATTCGGCGGCTCTTTCCCGGCTGACAAAAATTTCTTCGGGGGCTACGGGATTGGTTTCCAGTTTCAGTCGACCGTTCAGGTGAGGTGAAATTTTGGCAATGGCATCAATGCGCAAGGTCATATTGCGGCTGATGCGGAAAAAATCGCGCGGGTGCAGCAGTCGTTCGAGTTCTTCCAGGGTGTTTTCTACAAAATATTTTTTTCCGGAAAAAGTGAAAGCCTGCGTCAGGCCGTCGGCGGAGCGAAAAAAAGCGATATCGGCGGTGGCTACAAAAGCGAGTTGCTGACCCGTTTTCACCAGGAAACGCTCTTTGTACTGCTCTTTTTTGAAGTAATGTGCCAGCATCTCGTACTCGAAAACAGGCGCCGAATTGCGGTGCATCTCCATTTTCTGCAAGGCCCTGCCCAGGTCTTCCGGGTCGATGGGTTTGAGCAGGTAATCTATCGCATTGACCTTGAATGCCTGCACCGCATAATGGTCGAAAGCCGTAGTAAAAATGACCGGCGACTTGATTTCAGCCTGTTTGAAAATATCAAAACTCAGTCCGTCTGCAATCTGAATGTCCATAAAAACCAGGTCGGGCGCTGGAAAGGTGCGGAACCAGCGCACCGCCCCTTCCACCGAATCCAGGGTATCGAGGATCTGAAACGTCGGCCGCTGCTCCAGCAGGAGTTTGCTGAGCTGGCGGGCAGCGGGGATTTCGTCTTCTATGAGGAGGATTTTCACGTGTATGGTTTGGATGATTGATGGTATTTTATGAGTTTATGGTTTATGGTTTATGAGTTTATGGTTTATTATAGCCACTCGAAAAAGGGGAAGTTGCCTTATCGAGTGGCTATAATAAACTCATAAACTATAAACCCATAAACTTTTTCAAGCCGCTTTTTCCTGGTAAATCTCAATATCCGGCAATATCACCGTAAAGTACTGCTGCGAAGCAATAACTTCAATTTCCTGGTCGGTCAGCATCCGGTAGCGGTCGCGGATGTTTTGCAGGCCAACCCCGGTGGAATCCATCACCTGGTTTTTCTTTTGCAAATTATTGCGCACGATCAGGTGGCCGTTTTCCATAAAAACCTCGATTTTCAGCGGGTTTTGTGTGGAAATGACGTTGTGTTTGATGGCGTTTTCAAACAACATTTGCAAGGTAAGTGGCACGATCGCCGTGCTTCTTTGATCCATTTTCCCAATTTCCACCTGCAAATTATCACCGAAACGCTCGCGCAGCAGAAAAATGTAGGACTGCAGAAATTCCAGTTCCGTTTGCAGCGGAATCACCCGGTCGTCGCGACTTTCCAGCACATAGCGGTACACCTTGCTGAGTTGTTGCACGAAGCGCACCGCTTTGTCGGGCGCTTCCGGGATCAGATAAGTAAGCGTATTGAGGCTGTTGAACAAAAAATGCGGGTTCACCTGGTTGCGCAAACCCTCCAGTTGGCTGGCGAGGTGCGCGCGTTCGAGGTTTTCCTTTTCCAGAGCGGTTGTTTTCCAGAGTTGAAAAAAACGAATGCTTTCATACACAGCGCCCAGCGCGAGCACCATCAGGTAGGATGCGCCATAAGCTGCAATCGGGTCAGGTATTAGGGAAAGATCGCTTTCAATAGAAAACAAACGCCCCACGGCATTGACCAGCGTACAAACACTTCCGGTGTAAATAACAGAAAGCACGACGATCCATTTCATGCGGGTTTTCCATTCTTTCCAGCCCGGAAACCGCTTGGACAGGTAGATAAAAATGGCCCTTACCCCTTGCCAGACTGCCGCTGTGTGTATGAGACCGAAGGCTGTGGTCCGCCAGTAACTCTCGCTGTCGTGGATGAGTTCCCTGAAAAACAGCACAGGCATCAGCATCGCTACCACGGGCATCCCGATGAGCCGAAACAGCCGGTCATCGAATCCAAGCAACGTGCAGTCCTTTTTTTTCATATTCATGGCAAGGGCAAAGTTCACACTTTTTTCAATTGATAAAACGCAATGGTGTCCCGGATGCCCTGCTCATAGGAGATGGGCTTGTATTGGAAATGTTGTTCAAATTTGCTGGAGTCGAACCAGTACGGCTGCTCGTTTTGGTACACCATCTCCACCATTTCCCGCATGATAGGTATAAAGAGCCCGAGCAGCCGGACCAGGGTTTTGGAAGCAGCCTGCACGCCTTTGTAAGGCACGCCCATGCCTGCTGCCGCCATCTGAATCAGATCAGTTGGTACCGGCGGCGGATTGTACGTGGGCAGGTGCCAGGTCTGATTGAACGAACTCGGGTCATTGGCCAGCAGTACAAGCCCTTTTGCACAGTCCAGCGTATACGACATGGAGTGTGGCATGGAAGCATCGCCGAGCCATTGCGGTTTTTTACCTTCCGCGTAGTTTTTGAATACCGTCTGGTAAAACATACTTTTTTCGTCGGCCCAGGGGCCGTAAAAGTCTGCCGATCGCGCGATGCTGGCGGTCAGTTCGCCGCGTTGTACGGCATCGAGCAGCATGTTCGAAATCTGGGCGCGCACCGCTCCTTTTTTACTGCTTGGCCGGAAAGGGGTTTCTTCCGTCATCTTGCCTTCCACGGGACCGTACATATATACGTTGTCGAAGAAAATGAGCGGAACCTTTGTTTCCGAACAGGCTTTTATGACGTTTTGCATCACGACAGGCCATTTTTCCTGCCAGACTTTGGTGTTGTAGTCCAGTCCGACCAGCAGAAACGCTACCCGGGAGCCCCGCACGGCCTCCGTCAGTTCGGACAGGTTGAATACGTCCGTCGGACGCGATTCTGCGCCGGGCATGGTCTTGCCGGACCTGGAGAGCAGCCGCACAGGCTGTTGTTGATCCAGTAATAATTGTGCGAGCGGAGTGCCAATTGCGCCGCCGGAACCGATAATGGTGTATGGTTGCATATATTGATTTTTAAAACTCGACACGGTACAGCACATCCGGGAAAAACCCAATCTGGTTCACACGGCCTACATTGCCTTTGACCTCGTTGTACTGCATGGCGAATATATTCTCGTTGTTGGTAACATTCTGGAAGTCGAGGAAAAATGTTTGCGACAATTTGCGTTTCGGGCTGTTCATCCGGAAACCCAGTTTAACGTCCCAGCGGAAATAATCGTCCAGTTTTTCGCTGAAAGCCAGGTCTTCATACAGGATTTCGCGGCCCGCGGCGCGGCTGGCTTCCAGGTTTACCGGCGTGTAGGGGCGGCCGCCTGCAAAAGTCACTTTGGTATCGAGGGTCAGGAAACGGCGGCCGGTACTGCCCAACTGGAATTCCTTGCCGGCCAGCGCATTGGCAACGTAGCGGCCGTTAAAAGCCGTACTGCGTTCGATGCCGTCCGAACCTTTGTATTTGGAATCGAACAAACTCACCGTGACCATGGCATAGTAGCCCTGCGAAAAGAATTTCTCTGCGGTCAGTTCCAGGCCCAGGTTAGTGCCCGTTCCTTCGTTCACGAGCGAGCCTTTTTCAGGGAAAATAAAGTCAGCGCCGGCATTCAGGATGGAAAAACTGGAAACCGCTTGATCCACCGGTACATCGCTCAGCCACTGGTAATAGGCTTCGGCTTTGAAGTGCCAGTTGGCGGCCGGTTTGAAATCGTAGCCGAGCACGAGGTGCTGGTTGCGGGTAAAATCGAGGTTTTCGTTGTTGTTCAGGTAAGTGCCGTCGGGCTGGCGTTCGCGGAAGAAAAAGACCGGCAGCGGTTGGGTCTGGTGGTGGATGCCGTAGCCGAGGTTGAACGATTGTTTCGGCGTAAATTTCCAGTTCAGTGCGGCACGAGGCTCCAGTACAAAATCTTCCGTTTTGTCAAAATACTGGCTGTGCAGGCCGCCGTTCAGGGTCAGTTTTTCCGTGATTCGGTATTGCGCCTGGGCATAGGCTTCCAGCAGGTTGAAGGCCCCTTTGAAATCGCGCTGCGCCACCCAGTCCGGTCGGCCGTCGCCGTCGTAGTCCAGTTGATTTTCACGGGTATTGATATAAGTGTCGATGTGCTGATTCTGCAACAGGAAACCGGTGCGCAGCGTCAGGCGGCGGCTGATTTTGTTGTTGTAAAACGACGACAGGCGGTAAGTCGTCAGTCCGTCGTTCACGTCGTTGAGTTGGAACGGCTGGCCGTTGTTTTCGTTAAAACGCAGGTCTTCACTTTTATAGGTATTGCCGGTATACGAAGCGCTCAGCACCGTGCGGATATACGAGTGGTCGTTGAGCAGCAGGTTGTGTTTCAGGCCCAAAACGCCAAATTTCGATACATTGTAGGCATTCTGGTTGGGATTGGCAAACAAGTCGGTCGTGTCGATTTCGGCGCCCAGGAAGTCGATGGCGCTCCAGCCGCCGATGCCAAAAACGGAGAATTTGCCCGCTTTGGTGTTGCCCAGATCGGCATGGAACGACAGGTCTTTATAGCGCGGGGTAGCGGTAGTGCCTACATTGAGGCCAGCAGCCGAGGCCAGTTCGACGAAAGAGTGGCGGTAGGCCACGACAAAAGATCCGTCGTTCTTTTTGTTGAGCGGCCCTTCCACCAGCGCTTCCATACCTGAAAACGCGCCCAGTTGGCCCATAAATTCAAATTTTTCCTTGTTGCCGCCCCTCAGATTGATGTCGAAAACGCCGGCCGTAGCATTGCCGTATTCGGCAGGGAAAGCGCCGGTAAGGAAATCGGAATTGGCGATCATATTGGGATTGAGCGCCGAAACTGGTCCGCCCGTGGTGCCGAGCGTGGAAAAGTGGTTGGGATTGGGCATGGGGATGCCTTCCAGCCGCCACAACACGCCGGTTGGGGAGTTGCCTCGGATAATAATGTCGTTGCGGGCGTCATTGTTGGCGGCTACGCCAGCGAAATTGGCCACCATTTTGGCCACGTCGTTGCGGCCGCCGGAATAACGCATCACCTCTTCGGTATTAAACTGGCGCGCCG
>JADLCC010000476.1 GCA_020847425.1 Saprospiraceae bacterium | reverse complement strand
TTGAAAAAAAGGCCCGGCAGTTGGGCTTGTCGGAAACCGTACATTTTGCCGGTAGTCTGCCGCGCCCTGCGGTGCTGGCCCGAATGCAAGAGGCAAAAGTACTGCTGCACACTTCCGACTACGAGTCATTCGGGTTTGTGCTGCCGGAAGCGGCCATGAACGCTTGCCGGCTTGTAGCCACGCCTGTTGGTATTGCGCCGCAAATGGCGGATTGTGCAGACAACGCCGAAGGCCTGGCGAAAAAGGTGCTGGCAGCCCTGCTTCAAGCGCCTTTACCGGCCCCCATCGTGCCTTACACTATAAAAAAAGCCGCTGATGATTATCAGCGGCTGTACCGGCTGCTTGAGCTGCCGGATATATAGTACATTCCTGCGGCTAAAGCCGCCGGTACGTTTAACGCAGGAAATACGTCAGCGACAAACGCAGTGAATTGGTATTGATGCGGTGGCCGGCTTCAACAAAATCGAGGTTGTTATAGAGGTTGCTGACGCCGTAGTAGTACCGCGCGTTGGCCTGAAAACGGCCTGTTGCCGCGCTGATGCCTACCGCAGGGCCGAAGTCCATACCGGCAAATGCATCGTTCAAATCAGCGGCACGGGTAGCATGGTTGATGCTAACATAATCGCCGACGTACAAGTCGCGGCTGTTGCGGTTGAGGTTGTGGAAATTGGTGCCAAAAAATGCGCCGCCCTGCAAACCGATCGGCAAACCCATTGGAAAGAAGGTCGCAAATGCGCCCGCTTCAAAGGTATTGTAATGGTAATTGTAGATATGTTCTTCTGAAATTTGTTCCGGCACAAAGTGAATCGCCCTTGCGGATCCGCCTTTCTGGGTGAACATGATTTCCTGTGTCAGGCTGAATTGTTCGTTAAAATCGAATTGAAAATTACAACCAACAACGGTGCTGAGTCGACCGGTAGAAGTAGTAAACATATCGGAACTTACGGAAGAGTAGTTGCTGCCGATGGTAAATCCTAAGCGGTGGCGTACCTGGGCCTGAGCAGTATGTGAAGTTGCAAACATGGCAACAAATAATGCAGCAATAATAGATGTCCTTGCAAGCATGATCGGTGGTTTTTTAAAATTGAATAATTAGGTAATGAGTCCGATGCACACAGCAAGTGCTTAGTTTTCAATTTGGTATCGGAATCGGTGACAAAGATGTGGGGATAACAAACGCTATGCAAGCAGACAAAAAATCTTTGACGAAATTTTAACACTTCAACCAAATCATAATCGGCTACTATGCTGATTTTAACGCATCGACAAAATCATTATTGTCCAAAGTAATGCCAACTTGTTTTTTTTGTCGGAAAATAGACAAATCTTTCAGCGTTTATGTCGTGCTAACAGCACATTTTCTACCTCGGCGAGCCGAATATCCTTTGCCGTGAATAAAACCAGCAAATGGTAGAGCAGATCGGCGCTTTCGTTGAGCAGGAGCTCACGGTTGTCGCCCAGCGCTTCAATAACGGTTTCTACCGCTTCTTCGCCCACTTTTTGGGCCATTTTCGGGATGCCGGAAGCAAAAAGTTGGGCGGTGTAGGAGCCCTCGGGCGCATGAGCGCGCCGCTCCCGAATAATATTTTCCAGTTGGTGCAAAAAATCCGGCGGTACATTCGGCCGGTTCCAGCAGGTATCGGCGCCGGTGTGGCAAACGGGGCCTGCCGGATCGGCCTGTATCAGCAAAGTATCGTTGTCGCAATCCAGCGCCAGGGCGCGCACCTGCAACACATTGCCCGATTCCTCGCCTTTGGTCCACAAACGCTGTTTGGAACGGCTGAAAAATGTTACAAGTCCCGTTTCCTGCGTTTTTTGCAGTGCCGCAGCGTTCATATAACCCAGCATCAGAACGGCCGCCGTCTGCGCGTCCTGCACGATTGCAGGCACGAGTCCGTCGCTCATTTTGTCAAAATCGGGTTGTTGGGGCAGTTCAAAAGCCATCGTTAAAACATTAGAAACATGAAACCGGGTATCCGGCGGCCCAAAAGTAGAGAGATTTAAGTACCAGGACGATATTAGTTTGGTACTTATGGAACACCCGTGCAGCAAAACGACCGTTGCCTGCACCATGCATATAGTAAAGAATGATCAAACGGTGTGGCGCAACCGGAATCCGGAATAAAGGGAGCGCCACATTGCTTTTTGCCCTTTCAAACATGGCCCTTTACGTATGGATATACCACTGACAAAACTTTTGGCAGCCTGTCAGCGCGGCGACGCGGGCGCTCAACACCGGTTGTTCGAGCAGTACCACGCGGGTTTGTTTCTGGTTTGCCTGCGTTATGCCCGCGACCGTCCGGAAGCACAGGATATGTTGCAGGATACCTTCCTGACCATCTTCAAAGACCTGGGCCAGTACAATGGCAGCGGGGTTTTTGAAGCCTGGCTGCGCAAGGTAACCGTCCGTACGGCCCTCCAGCACCTCCGGAAAAACAACCCACTGCGTTTCGCGGAAGATTACGACCAGTTGCCGCCGCAATCCTTCGACATCCAACCCGACACGGAACTCAATGGCGAGGCCATTCTTCAACTTGTACAACAATTGCCGCAGGGTTACCGCACCGTTTTTAACATGCATGCCATCGAGACCTGGTCGTACCCTGAAATTGCCGCCGAACTCGGCATCAGCGAAAGCAGCGTCCGCTCCCAGTACACCCGTGCCTGCAAACAACTCCGCCAGATGGTGGACAAACTATTCACCTGTCAGATTTGAACATTATGGAACAAGATAAAAATACCCAAGACCTCGAAAAATTCGTCCGCCGCCAACTCGAAGGCATCGAACCCAAGCCGGATGCCGATACCTGGTCGAAAATAGCCGGCCGCCAGCAACCGCTCAACACATGGCTACGGTTCCGGTTTTACGGCGTCCGTGTGGTGGCTTTGCTGGGCACAATCGTCCTCGTCTGGGCCATCTGGCAATACAACACGCCGGAAACACCTGCTTCGCCGGCGCCATCGGACATGCTACAGCAGCAAAATGTTGCCGGCAACAGCAAAGACTCCGCTTTGAATCCTTTTGAACCGGAGGGCGCTTTAGTCGCCGAAAGTGACGCGACCGCAACTCGTTTCGGCGCCGGCCAAAAACGCCCCGACTGGTACCGGCACAATACCGTGCCGATGCAGCAAATGCGTTTTTCGGCCGAAAAAGGTATTCAATACCAGAGTCCCGTTTCCGGAAATAAAGTACGTATTCCCGGCGGCATACTCGTTTACAAGGACGGCAGCCCGGTGAGCGGCGCAGTTGACCTGATGTTCCGGGAATACCGCACTATGGCCGATTTTCTGGCAGCTGGGATGCCGATGCATTACCAGGACGAGCGCGGTACGTTTTTCTTCAATTCGGGCGGCATGTTTGAAGTGCGGGTGAGCCAGAACGGGGCGGATCTGTTTATTGCGCCCGGGAAAAGTTACAATGTCGATTTCGCGCCGACGGCGTCCCTGGAGAACGCCAACCTGTTTTTCCTGCCTGATGAAAGCAATCAATGGGGGCACCAACCCCACGGTCAGCAGGCACTACAAGACACGATGGGCCTTTCAGCCATGCTGCGCCCGCGTATTCTCACGGAAAAAGAGGTCGTTGCGAACAACACGAGCAATACGAACCTGGAATGCCTGCCAGGTATCTGGCTGGTGCCTGATACCGCCGACGCAGTAGCCTGGCTGCAAGAGGCCATCGAGACGGGCAGGGCATTTGCAAGGGGTAAAATCCAGCCGCCCATGTGGTTTCGCAAAAACCCGGAACGCGACGACAAGTTCTTTATGCGCGGACTGGACAGAAGCGAAATCCGGATCGTACACCGCCACGATACCGAGGAACGCTTTTTTCCCGACGACCCGAGCAAGGTTTTTTCAGAATTGGCTGCTTTTAAAGAATGTTATTTCACCCGGCTCGTCGACTCCACAGACGCGCTCTGGCGGCCCGACCCGCAAAACAGCGTGGATCAGATGTTCCGGCAGCAGCGCAACTGGAAACGCGTGGTGGTGTACCCCATGGGTGGCAGCAAATGCGAAGTGGTTTTTGGGGATGAAGATGAGGAAATCAGGGTGGCCGCTCGGCTGTCCCGGGGGAGTGAACGCGGCAGCGCTATCCCTTTTAACCCTGCCCAGGTATTTGCAGAATACGAACGCCTGCGCCATGCACGACTGCACTCTTACACAGATGCTATCCAGGCCTGGCGGCATTTTGTAGCGATGGCGGATATGCACCAGACGCCTGAAGAATGGTGTTTCCCGGTTAAATTGTGGTTCGACTACTTTGAGGAAAACCGGAAAACGATGCAGCAACGTTACGATTCGTTGTACCAGACGGGCATCACAACCAACCGAGCCCTGGCCGCAAAAGCCATTGACGAATGGAAAGAACGCATCCGCAAATTGCATTATGAGCGCATCGCTTTGGGGACGAAATACCAGGATGCCGGCCATCAAATGGCGATGACCCTGCAAGTATCCGGGTTCGGCACCTACAACTGGGACCAGATTTTCCAATTGGCATCGCCCCTCAGGTATTTGTACCCACGCTACAAAACGCTGGGCGGTGAAACCATCGCGCCTGTTGCAACCCGCGTTATCGACCGGGAACGGCGTTTGTTCTTCTCCTTACAACAAAATGACAACCTGTTCAATTTGCCGGGCCGTATGATGGATGTGATTGTCACCGGAACGGACGGCCGCACTTACTACATGCCGGGAAAAACGTATTCCGGCCTGGATTTGAAAAACAAGGACCAATTCACTTTTGTCATGGAAGATGTGACGGATAAAGTGGGCTCGCCGCTGGAATGGTCGAGGCTGTTGGGGATTTAAGTCCGAAGTCGGCAGTCCGAAGTGCGAAGTCCGTATAAGTCTAAAGTCGGCAGTGCGAAGTCGACAATACGAAGTTTTATAAACACATAGGCACATAGAAAACAAAGTTTTTAGAGTACTCTACGCTATGTTTTCTATGTGCCTATGTGTTTAAAAATATAGCAGCAGATTTTTGCGTTGTTGCTATCGACTATGAAAACAATCTTCCGCTCCCCTCTTTGGCGCCTGCTCTTGCTGTTGCCTTTTGCGTCGAATGCCGCTCCACCCGATTTGCCCCAGTGGAACCTCACCCTGACCACATCCGAATGGGTGGCTCCGAACATCATTCGTATTCCTTTTACGCTGACGGGCACGCTGATCACTGTTCGGGCGCGGCTGGACACCCTGGAAGGCAACTTCTTTTTCGACACCGGCGCCAGTGGGTTGCTGCTGAACCACCGTTACATGAGCAAACAAACCGGGTCGGCGGCAGCCGGCGGCGGAGGTGTCACCGGAAAAGTGCGTGTACTGGGCGCTTCAAAAATCGATACCTTTCTGCTCGATAATATGCAGGTGGTCGATGTTCCGGCGGAATGGATCGACATGTCGCACATCGAACGCAGTAAAAAAATCGGCCTGATCGGCATCATCGGTTACCGCGTTTTTGAAGGTTTCGAGGTGTTGTTCGATTATGAGGCTTCCCGCCTCGTTTTGATCCGCACCAATGCCAAAGGAAATCCCATTGAAGCGCTGCCCAACTGGGAATACCAACTTTTGGACAGCCTGTCGGTTGTAACAGCGGGCCATGTGGCGATTATCCGGCTCGAGTTCGGCCACCATTCCAAAAAGTCATTTGCGCTGGATTCAGGAGCGGAACAGAATTTATTGAGCGCTACTGCCGGGAAACGTTTTTTGAAAGAACATTTTGACATACGAAAACGGGTCAAACTCAATGGCGCGGGCAAAGAGAGCATCGAGGTGCTGAGCGGGCAATTGCTCCATGCGCACATCGACAGTTTTCACCTGAAACCGATGAATACCCTGTTGATCAATATGAGTGAAATCAATGAAACCTACCAGACCCAGGTCGACGGCGTCCTGGGATATGAATTTTTATCGCAGCGCCCCGTGAGTATCAATTATAAAAAACGGCGTGTCAGGTTTTACTCCAAATCGAGGCCTTGATGAATAAGGAAAAATTCTTACGCACCTATTTAAACAATTTAATACATCCGTCATGCAATTGAAACTCCTGGCTTGTTTGCTCCTGCTGTCCGGCAGCCTTGCCGCGCAGGTCGACACGGCCAAAAGCAAATACGGGTCCTATTTTTTTGATGGCGACGAGGTCGTTTTCGAGTTCGACCGGCGCGCCTATGAAAAAGCCATGCGGGAAGCCGACGGTGCTTTGGTCGACTTTTCTGACCTGGGTATTTTACAGGTCGTGGTTCGTGGTAATTTCGACTACTGGACGGAAGAAAACTGGGTCATGCGCCGGATCGACGAAAACCGGTACCAGGTACGCAAACACCTCAAGAATTTTAAGGACGCACCCAACTGGCAGTTCAAGTTCCTGATCAACGGCAATTACTGGGCTGTACCCAATTCGGAACTGCACAAGAATGGGGTGCTTGGTTTGTATGATCTGAAAAACCCCGATGCCCCCACCCCGCATTGGGGCGATACCGGCAAAGTAGTGTTTACCCTGCGGAGCTACCCTTTTGCCAAACGGGTTATCCTCAGTGGCACTTTCAACAACTGGGACGAGGAATCCATCCACATGAAACGCAAGACCGATGCCTGGGAAATTCACCTGAGCCTCACCCCTGGCGAGTATGAGTATAAATTTATCGTAGACGGCATGTGGATCGAGGATCCCGCCAATCCGGTAAAAAGACGCAACCAGCACGACACTTACAATTCGGTACTTCACGTGTCGAAGCCTGTCCGTTTTGAACTAAGCGGTTATAAAGACGCTTCGGAAGTTATCCTGGCCGGCAGTTTTCATGATTGGAATACGCGTTTCCAGAAAATGCGCCGCACCGAATCCGGCTGGTGGACCGAAGTGCAACTGCTCGGCGGCAAACATTTATACAAGTTTATTGTGGACGGAAACTGGATAACGGACCCCGGCAACCGACGTGTTGAAGTTGATTTGGAAGGCAACCATAATTCGGTGCTTTTTGTGAAATAGCGTGAGACGTGAATCGTGAGACGTGAGTTGTGAGTGGCATCCAGTTAGAAGAATATACTCAATTATCTCTCAACTAAATGCCACTCACGATTCACGTCTCACGATTCACGTCTCACGCTCACTCCCCCCGCAGCACATCCGCCGGATTAACCCGCAACGTCTGTCTGATCTTGAACCCGATGGTGAGCAGGGCTACACTAAGAATACCGAGTGCGCTATACAGCAGTGCGCCGGGTTGTACGCCGATGTTAAATTTAAAAATGCTGTCCATCAGTTTGAGCGCGAGGAATCGGCCGCCGAGGGAGCCTGCAAGCAGGGCTGCTGCAAAAATCAAGGCGTAATTTTTGTTTAAAATCCAGGAAATATGCGCGGATGATGCGCCCATGACCCTGCGGATAGCCACCTCCCGCATCCGCCGCATGACGTTCAGCGACACTAGGGAAAACAAACCGGTGATACACAGCAAGATAGCAACACCCGCAAAACCGACCATACTCCGGGCAATATTATCGGATGTTTCGATGGCATCCCGCATCATTTCATTTTGATAACCTACATTGAAGGGAGAATACGGGAATATCTGTTTCCATTGCTCCTCAATGGCGGCCATGATGCGCGGCTGCTGCGCAATGTCCGCAGTCTGGATAATACAGCGGCGGCAACTGTCGGCAGGGATTTGCTGCAGCACGGCAGAGAGAATCGGGTTAAAAGGCGTATCGGTCAGGAAATCGGCAACCACGCCTGAAATCTGGCATGTGACGCCTTTAACGTCGATTTGCTCCCCGATCATGGGTTCCCCTCCGCCAACTTTGCGGACGAAAGTCTCATTCACCACAATTTCCCGCGAAACACTGGAATCGCCCGCCGGCGCCGGCCATTCGCCCGAAACCAGCCGCATTTTCATCACGGATGCAAAATTATTTCCCACCTGGTACAGTATGGATTCCTGCTGTTCTTCCTTGAATTGGAAATAAAACATGTTGTACCCAAAACCGGGTAAATGCAGGGAAGGGGATGTGGCAAGCACACCTGGTATTTCTTTTACAGCATTTTCAAAACGCTGATAATCACCTCTTTGCGGGAGCCATGCCTGCAATATAGGCTGGTAATCAAACCCGATATCGGCGGTGCGGTTGAACTCGGCATTGCGGGCAAAACTCAGGCCTACCACCACCGAAATCATTGAAATAGCCACTTGTAAACCCATCATCACCCGTGAAAAATAATTGCTGCCGCCAAACAAAACCCCGCCCCTGAAGATGCTGGAAGGTTTGAAGGAAGAAATATAAAACGCCGGATAACTGCCTGCCAGCAAAGTGGTCAGCCCGACGATGGCAAACAAAAACAATTGAAGTCCGGGGGCGCTGTAATCCACTTGGAGGCTGGTAAATTTCCAGGTATTGTTGAACCACTCTACGATAGGAAAAGCCAGCAGCATCCCCACCAGCGTCGCCATCGCCACCACCACGAAGGCTTCGGAAAGCAACTGTCGCATCAATTGAGCGCGGGTACCGCCCATTACTTTGCGCACGCCGATTTCCCGCAGCCGTCGGTTACAGATACTGATGGTCATATTGGCAAAATTCAGCGCGGCGGTCAGCAACAGCAGTATTGCCATGGTCATATTGCCCCAAACCGCTGCCGGCGGCACGCCCGGCCAGAGTCCGTTGGCGCGCGTGAAGCGGCTGTTTTCTGCCCAGTCATGCAGCGCTTCCACCTGAAATGACTGTACGGTCCAGTCGGGGCGCGCGGCATTGTGCGGCGCCACGTATGCTTGTAGGGCTGCGTTCAGGTCGGCACTGTTGGTCCCGGGTTTCATGCGCAGAAACAAAGCATCCGTCAGGTATTTCCAGGAGTGGTAATCGGGTTTTTTATTGCCATCCAACTGGTTGTCCAGGTGCGTAATCATTTCAAAACGCAAACTGGAGTTCAGGGGCATTTTTTTCAGCACGCCGCCAACAGTGAGGCTGAGGCGCTGGTCCGTATCGGCATAAAAAAGCAGGTTTTGCCCAACAGGGTTTTCCTTGCCGAAATACTTGAGCGCGGTAGCCTCATCTATGTATACTTTGCTCCGGTCCGAGAGGTTCGGCTGGCCGGTAACGCTTTCAAAATCAAAAAACTGGAAAAAATTATCGTCCGCGAAGGTGAGCCATTCATTGAACACCTCGTCGCCGCGTTTCACCACGGTCATCCTCGAATCATAACGGCAGGCAGCGTCTATGCCGGGCACGTCGGCGGCTACTTTCGGGCCCAGTGCCGCCGGACAATAACCGTATTGTTCCTGGTTGGAAGCCTTGACCATTTTTACCCGCACCACCCTGTCCGCTTCGTGGTGCCAGTGGTCGAACGTATTGGCAAACCGGAAATTGAGCCAGCCCAGGATACAAAAACCCAGGGCAATACCCAGGCCCAGCACATTGATGACCAGGTAGCGGGCGTTGCGGCGCAGGTTTCGGAGAGCGAGGAGGAAGTGGTGGGAAAGCATTTTATGTGTTTTAGTGTTTTTGTGTTTTGGTGTTTTAGACTGGTTACGCTTGGCGTCTCAGGTGTTTTAGTGTTTTTGTGTTTTGGTGTTTTAGACTGGTTACGCTTGGCATCCCAGGTGTTTTAGTGTTTTAGTGTTTTGGTGTTTTGGTGTTTTGGTGTTTTAGGCTGGTTACGCTTGGCGTCTCAGGTGTTTTAGTTTTATGATTTTGAAGTTTACAGTTTTAGGCTATTAAGGGAGTGGGCAGATTTTTTGGGTATTTTTTTATACTTTTTATTTTTTGTTTTATTTTTGACCTGCTTCATTTATTAATAAAAACAAAAAGTATGGAACCTGTAAAGAGATTTGAAGATCTTACATGTTGGAAATCTGCCCGCAGCCTTGTTAAAATCATTTATGAAATTTCTCAAACTGGTGAATTGTCAAGAGATTGGGATGCAAAAAGTCAAATCAGACGCGCTGCTCTTTCTGTTATGAACAATATCGCTGAAGGATTCGGGCGGTTTCAGAGCAAAGACAGTTTGAGATTTTATGACATCGCAAAAAGTTCTGCATACGAAGTGAAAAGCATGTTGTATGTCCTTGAAGATGTGGGTTATTTATCGGAAGATCAACTCATAAAAATCAGGCAATTAACTGATACAACTCTACTTCTCACAATTGGCTGGATCCGTTACTTATCCCAAAAGCAGCCCATCTAAAACCCCAAAACTAAAATACCTGAGATGCCAAGATTAACCAGCCTAAAACACTAAAACCCCAAAACACGAAAACACTAAAACACCTGAGATGCCAAGCCTAACCAGCCTAAAACACTAAAACACCAAAACACTAAAACACCTCTATTCACTCCTGAGGCTCTTCACCGGATTCGCAACAGCCGCCTGAATACTCTGGAAGCCGACCGTTACAAATGCCACGGCAAAGGTGGACAACAGACCGATGACAAAAATACCCGGCCCCAAAGTGGTGTGGTACACATAATTCTGCAACCACGCATTCATAGCCCACCAGGCCACAGGAGCGGCAATCACAAAAGCGATAAGGATCAGCCGGATGTATTCTTTTCCGAAAAGCCACAGAATACCAGGTACGGTAGCGCCCAGGGTTTTTCGAATGCCGATTTCTTTGGTTTTACGCACCACCATAAAGGACGCCAGCCCGTACAGCCCCAGGCAGCCGATAAAAATAGCGATGCCTGCAAAAATGTGGATCAGGCGCATGATGATACTTTCCGACTCCAGAAATTCGGCCATCAGATCATCCATAAAATTGCATTCGTAGTAATAATCGGGGTAGTTGTTTTCCCACACTTTTTTGACCTGTTCCAGCACCTGCGCAGGGTTGCCAGGCTGCAATTCGACAGCGCAGGTGGAGTAGCCACTGGAAGCCGTAGTAAAGGAAATGGCAGAAATATCCTGCGAAAAACCCCAGTTGTGAAAATCAGCCACTACACCTACGATTGGGGCATTTACGCCGTCGATATTGGCTTTTTTATTTAATATCTCTTCCGGTGATGCGAGGTTTAGTTTTTTTACAAACGTCTCATTTACAAGGTATTCTCGAACCGTATCGCTGGGTTGCAGGTTTCTTCCCGCAACCAGTTTAAGCCCGAATGTTTCGATATATTGCGCGTCGGCGGGTTTGTTGTTCACCATCCAGGGTTCTCCTTCCGGGCGGTTCTCGAATTGAACACCAGTCTGGTTGTTGCTGCTCGAAGCGGGCGGCTGGTAACACAACGAGACATTTTTTACGCCCGAAATAGCGGCAATTTGTTCCTTCAGGGCATTCATATGCGCACGCTCGGGCACGGGCACGGTGAATACCACTCCGGGTCGAAAACCCCAGTCGGCATCGCGCGCAAACTGGATTTGAGCAGTCACAACAGCCGCTCCGATGATCAGTATTTGTGAGATGGTAAACTGCGTGGTGACAAGAACCCGGCGCAAGGAAAAACCGCTTGCCCGCCCCGTTTCGGCCAGGCCTTTGAGCGAAACAACCGGCTGGAAACGCGCCTGTACCAAACCTGGATATGCGCCCGCCAGAAAAATGACAAGCACACTCAATGCCAGCAAAAAAAGCGCCATTGGCAGCCGCCCAGGTCCTTCCAGGTGGATGTTTTCTTCCATCCAGGTATTCAGATACGGCAGGGAGAACATAGCCAGCACAACACCAATGACTACCGCCGCTACAACGATCAGCGCAGTTTCAAACATGAACTGCCAGAACAACTGGCCGCGGGTGCTGCCCAGCGATTTGCGCACACCCACCTCCCGGGCACGTTTGAGCGCCTGAGCGGTAGCCATATTGATAAAATTCACGCAGGCGGTGATCAGCAGGAAAAGACCGATGAGCGCCAGCGCCCAGAGGTAACTTTTTTCCATGTTGCCGTTGCCGTAATCGGTGTTGAGGTGCATGGCCTTCAGCGGGAAAGGCTTGTACTGGAACAACATTTCGCTTTCCGGGTGGCGGTATTTTTTGCGAAATTCGGGCATAGCAGCCTCTAATTCAGCAATGGAGCGGCCCTCCTGCAAGGCAGCAAGGCAATACGTGTCGCCGGAGATGCCGCCCCAGTTGTCCAGGTACGGCGCGTGTTCCGGCATCGAATTCCGGGTGCTCCAGGATACCAGGATTTCATTCGTATAATCCGTGTTATCCGGCAGGTCGCGCAGCACGCCGACTACCCTGAAATCCACTTTATTGTCATACCGGAAGGTTTTGCCGATCACGTCCGTACCGCCGTAGTACTTGCGGGCTATTTTTTCGGTCAGCAGTGCAGTATTGGGTTCGCGCAGGGCCGCCACATCACCTTGCTGCAGCGGCAAATCCAGTATTTCAAACACTTCCGGTTCGACAAAAGCAAATTTGCCTTCTTCTTTATACTTGTCGGGAATGCCCGATACATTGGGCACACTGATCACCGCTTCGTAGCGGCCGGCATACATGGCAGCCTTTTCGATAAAAGAAAATTCCGAGCGCAGGGCTTTCGACATGGGATTGGGCGATCCACGGAAAGGAGTGACCGTTTCCAGGTTAATATCCGTCACCATGCGCACCGTTCGATCGGCCTTTTTATGGTAGGTATCGAAACTGAGGTGGTAATGCACCATCAGGAAAATCAGCAGGCAGCAGGCAATACTCAAGCCCAGGCCCAGCACATTCAACAAAGAATAGGTGCTGTTTTTGCGCAAATTGCGAAATGCGATCAGCAGATAATTGTAGATCATAGCCGGTGATTTTTTTCACGTGTTTTAGTGTTTTGGTGTTTTTGAGTTGACACGCTTGGTGTAGATCTAGGATTCAGCCTGATTTGATTTTAACCATTTATTGGACACATCACAGTAAATGCCAAACTTAGGTACTACCAAAACACTAAAACACTAAAACACTAAAACACCTCACACATTTTACTTACGAACAATATCCTCGCTTTCCACCCTTCCGTCCATCAGGTTGAGGATGCGTTTGCCGTATTGCGCATTGGCATCCGAGTGGGTAACCTGAACAATGGTTACGCCGTCTTCTTCATTGAGTTTTTTAAAAACATCCATGATTTCACGGGCCTGCTGGCTTTGCAGGTTCCCCGTCGGCTCGTCGGCGAGTATCAGTTTGGGGTTGCCGATCAGCGCCCGGGCAATACCCACGAGTTGTTGTTGTCCGCCGGAAAGTTGTGCCGGGAACAGGTCTTTTTTGGCAACGATATTAAAGCGGTCGAGCAGATCTGCGATGCGGCTTTTGCGTTCGCCGGAGGGTACTTTTTTGTACAACAGCGGCGTTTCGAGGTTTTCGTATACGGTCAGGTCGTCGATCAGGTGGTAGGCCTGGAATACGAAGCCGATATATTGCTGGTACAGTTCGGTGCGGCGGCGTTCGTTGAACTTGTGTACGGCCTCACCCAAAAACCAGTATTCGCCTTCCGTCGGTTCGTCGAGCATGCCGAGGATATGCAGGAGCGTGCTTTTGCCGGAGCCGCTGGGCCCCATGATGCTCACAAATTCACCCTCCGCGATATGGGCGTTTACATAGCGCAACACATAGGATTTGGTCGCGCCGTTTTGGTAGTATTTTTCGATATTTTTGAGTTCGAGCATCAGGATTGTTTTTTTACCGCATTGTTTTTACCACATAGATACATAGAAAAATTACATAGAACACATAGTCTACAACAGTCTGTCGATGTGTTCTATGTGGTAAATCTATTGTGATCTATGTGGTAAAAAATTATTTTTCATAGCTTATTTACCAAAAACAGCCGCTTCGATTCACAAGGGTAAGTTTGGATAAAAACGGCTGAATAACAGAGTGTTATACAGGCGTACCCGGCAAATGGAGCAGCTGTTTTCGGGAGTTGTTGCCCCGTTTTTGTTAAAAGGCAAAAGGCCGATAGCAACAGGCAATAAGTAGTTATCCGTTATTAGTTATCAGTTATCCGGCTTGATACTCAAGCATTTGTATAAAAAACAACCTAAACTAATTTTAATCACGTACTTAATACCCTGCCAAGTGCGATCGGTGTAATCTACGTCTCTCACTTCTCACCCTCTCACTTCTCACTTCTCTTACACGTGAAAGTTCTCCGTCACCACCTTTCCGTCGAACAAATTGATGATCCTGTGTGCAAAACCAGCATCGTGCGGAGAGTGTGTTACCATGATAATCGTAGTGCCGCCCTGGTTCAACTGGGTGAGCAGATTCATCACTTCGAGACCATTGGTGGAGTCGAGGTTACCCGTCGGTTCGTCGGCAAGGATCACTTTCGGATTGGCCACCACGGCACGTGCGATGGCTACGCGCTGCTGCTGACCACCTGAAAGTTGTTGCGGGAAGTGGTTGCGGCGGTGCATGATGTTCATGCGGTCCAGTTGCGCTTCCACCAGTTTTTTCCGGTCCGTAGCGGGTGTTTTCAGGTACAGCAGTGGCAATTCCACATTTTCATACACCGTCAGTTCATCGATGAGGTTGAAAGACTGGAATACGAAGCCGATATTGCCTTTTCGCAAGTTGGCGCGGCTGCGTTCGCTCATTTTAGCGACCTCCGTGCCGAAAAAATGGTATTCGCCCTCCGAAGGATTGTCGAGCAAGCCGAGGATGTTGAGCAGCGTGGATTTGCCACAACCCGATGGGCCCATCATGGCGACAAATTCGCCGGGTTGTATATCGATACTCACGCCGTTCAGGGCAGTGGTTTCCACTTCATCTGTGGTGAATAATTTGTGGAGGTTGGTTGTCTTTATCATGATGAATGAATTGTTTAAATGCTTTTTTAGGTTGTTGAGGGGTTGAGGTTGTTGAGGGGTTGAGGGTGGTAACCCACAGATTGAGTTACTACCCTCAACATTCTCAACCCCTCAACGATCTCACCCGACTCAATTTTGCAAATTCAATATCTCCTTATCTCCAAAGTTCTCATACGAACTCGTGATAACTTCTTCGCCCGCTTCGAGTCCGCTCAACACTTCGAAAAACTGCGGATTTTTTCGGCCCAGGGAAATATCGCGTTTTTCGGCCCTCGAGCCGGAAGCGTTGACAACATACACCCAGTTACCGCCGGTGTCGCTGAAAAAGCCGCCGGTAGCCAGCAGGGTGGCCTCAGCAGGTTTGCCCAATTGCAAGCGAACAGGTACCGATTGTCCGCGCCGGACGCCGGCGGGTATTTTTTCAAAATTCATATCCACCTGGAACCGGCCGTTGCTGACTTCCGGGTAAACTTTTGCCACGACGAGTTCCACGGTCGCGCCATTGAACTCAAAAGACCCTTCGAGTCCGGGAAAGATGCGCGAGATGTAATGTTCATCCACTTCCACACGCATTTTGAAGCCGTTAAGGTCGTCGATTTGGCCGATATTTTGGCCGGCAGTAATGCTGGCCCCGATTTCCACATCGACGCGGGAAAGCAAACCGGACACCGGCGCTTTGACAGAGAGGTTTTCCAGGTTTTCTTTCATCATGCGCAGGTTCAACCGCGTGCGGTCGAGGGTACCTTCGAGTTGTTTGATCTGCGTGATGCTGTTTTCTTCCTGAAATTTCTGGTTTTCCACTTCGATTTCGCGCTGTTGAATAAGGCGTTCGTGGGTGATCCGGGTTCTGGTAAACTCCTGTTCGCTGATCACTTTATCGGCAAACAGTTTGGCATTCCGCTCGTGGTCGTCTTTGGCCTGGCGGATTTGATAGTCCAGTTCGGAAAGGGTCCTTTTCAGCGTGAACTTGTCCTGCCGAAGGCGTAGGCGTGTGTTTTCCAGGTTGTTGATCAGGTCGTACATTTCGGTTTCGCGGTTCACGAAATCGAGCATCAGGCGCTGGTTTTCGAGTTTCAGGATCAAATCGCCCTTTTTCACCGAGGCGCCGCCGTCCAGTAGTTTCTGGGCCACATAGCCGCCTTCTATGGCATCGAGTTGATACGTCTTGAGGGGCTGTACTACGCCGGTCACAACAATAAATTCGTCGAAAACGCCGCGCGCTACTTTGGAAACGGTAATTTTTTCGCGATCGACGTTGAGACTGCTCTGCCCGCTGTTGCGCAGGATGTACACCACGAAAGCCACAAAGGCAAGAATACCGAGTCCGAGGGCAATGCGTTGGGGCGTAAATCTTTTTTTCTTAATGGGTCTATCCACTGTGTCTGAAAATGTAGGATGAAGGATAATTTCTTAAGATATAACAACCGCGTGCCAGTTTCTTAAAAAACTGAAAATCAGGCGTTTACAACAAAATGCCATCTATGCAAGACGTTCGTTGGCGAACGCACGTGTCCGAAAACGAACACATCCAAAGTAAAAATTTGCTTTGCTTTTTTTAAAGCAGGCTGAACAAAATCTGGCAGGAATCATTTTTCAGGTTATTTTTGCAATAAAAGTAGAAAATGACGGCAGCGACAAAACAGCCTTTGAGTAATGCCCAACTGGAGATACTGCAATTATTTGCCACGAATCTTTCGGAGGAAGAAATACAGGAGTTGCGCCAGATGTTAATTGATTTTCGCGCACGACGCCTGCAATTGGCTATTCAACAATTGAATCCTACTCCATCTCAGATCGAAGAATGGAGTAAAGGACATGACCGTACCCCCTACCTAACTACATCGAGCCAAAAATAAGGGAGATTAAAGTGGTATTGGATACAAACGTATTACTGGCTGCTTTGCCCCAGACATCGAATACCCACATCATTTTTCAACACCTATTGAGCGGTTCTTTTACCTTATGCGTCACTACTGACATACTGCATGAATATGAAGAGGTATTTCAGAGAAGGGCTAACCGTGAAGTTGCCGTATTAGCATTAGACTTATTGGATATTTTGCCAAATTTAGAACGCATCAATAAGTACTACTTCTGGAACCTCATCACTGCCGACCCAGACGACAACAAGTTTGTGGATTGTGCAATCGCTGCAAATGCACATTTCATATGTACGGAAGACAAGCATTTCAATGTACTAGAAAACATTCCATTCCCAACCGTTTCAGTCATTTCTATCAAAGAATTTATTCTTTTGCTCGATAAAGAAAATGCGCACGGGATGCATTAACGAACGCATGTGTCCGAAAACGAACACTATTCCAAAAAAAATTGCTTGATTTGCAGACCCTTAGCCGCGGGCACTGTCTTTGTGGCATTGCGCTGAAGGAGTTGTAATTGTATCCGGGTCGTGGATGACTTGAATTGCCGGAACATCGTTCCGGCATACGTGACTTGAAATTGCCGGAACAGCGTTCCGGCATACAAAGCAATTCAACCAAACTCCGCGAATAAGATGAATATGAACGAATCGAATATCCTCATTGTGGACGACAATCCCGGCGTATTGAGCGCCGGCAAACTGTTTCTGAAGCGCCATTTCGCGGAGGTGGATACGGCACGCGACCCGGAAGAAATCCCTGTTTTATTAAAGGAAAAACGCTACGCCGTGATCATGCTCGACATGAATTACGGCCGCAGCGCGAAAAACACCGGACAGGAAGGTTTCGACTGGCTCGCCCGCATCCTCGAACTGGACCCCACAGCCGTCGTCGTGCTGATCACCGCTTATGGCGACGTGGAACTGGCCGTAAAAGCCATCAAAAACGGTGCAACGGATTTTGTGTTGAAACCCTGGGACAACGACAAACTCCTGGCTACACTGCACTCCGCACTGCGACTGAAAAGCAGCCAGGAAGAAGCCAATCATTTGAAATCCAGGCAATTAGGCAAAAATCTGGCGGATGCCAAAGACATGCCCTCCCTGATTTTCCAGAGCCGGGCCATGGAGGAGGTTTTTGAAACCGTACAACGCGTAGCCGAAACGGACGCCAATGTGCTTCTGCTCGGTGAAAACGGCACAGGCAAGGACCTGATCGCCCAGGCCATTCACGCCAAAAGCCGCCGGGCGCTGGATAATTTTGTAAAAGTCGACATGGGCGCCATTACGGAGTCGCTGTTCGAAAGCGAACTGTTCGGCCACGTGAAAGGCGCTTTTACCGATGCCCGCGACGACCGGCCCGGCCGTTTTGAAGCGGCTGATGGCGGCACCATTTTTTTGGATGAAATCAGCAACCTCACGCTGGGCCTGCAGGCCAAACTACTGACGGTGCTGCAAAACCGGACCGTTACCCGTGTGGGTTCCAACCGCGTCCGGCCCGTCAATGTCCGCGTGATCGCCGCCACCAATCAAAACCTGTTTGAAGCGGTGAAAAACCGTACTTTCCGGCAGGATTTGTTGTACCGCATCAATACTATTGAAATTCAACTGCCGCCCCTGCGCGAACGCGTCGACGATATTGAAGCGCTGGCCGCACATTTCCTGAAAGAATTTTCCAAAAAATACAACCGACCGGTGAGCGGCCTCAGCGCCGCACTGCTGAAGGAAATGCACCGCTATCCCTGGCCCGGCAATGTCCGCGAACTGCAACACGCCGTCGAACGCGCCGTCATCATGGCAAAAGGCGAAAAACTGCAACCCGAAGATTTCTTTTTCCGGCAGTCTGCTAGCGGCGAACGGGAATTGGATTTGCCTACTATGAACCTCGACGATATGGAGAAGCAGTTGATTATGAAGGCCTTACAAAAGTACCATGGCAATATCACGGAAGCGGCTGCAGAACTGGGGCTGACGCGGGCCTCGCTGTACCGGCGTCTGGAAAAGTATAACCTGTAATCGCACGATCGGCCTGCAACACGTGGCGCTCGATGTGCGCAAGCACAAATCCGAAGGTATCGCCCAGTTTCAGCCGTATCCACGGTGTCAGGGAAATCGGCGCCCGAAGCGTGTTCAGGTTGACCGCTGCCGCCTCGCGCAGCAGTTCCAGCATCTTTTCCTGCTGGTCGATGAATTCCGCAAGCATCCGCTGCGGGTCGGGTTGCGCGGCAGGCACAGCGTTTTTGGGCGATTGCATTTTACTTTTCAAAATGCCGCCCTGCTGCGGCTGCATGAGTTGGGTAAAATAAGCGCCCAACCAGCCCGGCTTAAAAAAAGCCGCAGGTTTGCTGCCCTGTTTTTTTCCCTGTTGAATGGCTTTTTCAATAGCCGGCAGGTAGTGCCGCCCGTAAATATTGAGGTGTTCGAGGCATTGTGCCGCGCTCCAGGCGCCGGGCGCGGGATGGTAAGACAGTTGTTCCGGCGACAACATTTGCCATTCCCCAATGGCTTTTTGGAGCCAGCGTTCGGTTTGTGCTTGCAGGTCTTCGAGGTATTGCGGTGTATTGACCATGATTGTGATACAGTTTTTTTGTGATGCAATTGATTTTTGATACCACAAAAGTCTGGCCTGTACTGGAGTTGATTCTTGGTAAAAACCAAGATTTTGAAAATCGGTGGGATTGTTGAGGGTTAAGATTGTGAGGGGGGGCAAAAGGATTGGACTAAAAAAAGGGCTAACTTTTATTTTTCTCGAGCGGTAAACCTATCAGGTTTTTAGAACCTGATAGGTTTCTGGTAGCGAAAACGAAATTAAAATTTGTGTATTTGCTACCGCTGATCCTTTTGGCACAACCCCCTATTCATATTTGGCCCTTTCAGGGTCACGCTCCGCTAAGTCAACGGCATTGCCCTTAAAGCCTCAGAGAGGCCCAACGTTTGTAGAATTGATTGGCGATAATTGAAAAAGGGGCCTCGGAGAGGCCTAACGTTTATTGTTCTTTGTGTCAATAAATCTCATAATTCAACAAATGTTAGGCCTCTCCGAGGCCCAAGCGTGGGTAACTTGGCCGTTTCTACAAACGTTTGGCCTCTCCGAGGCCTTAAGTTGAGGGCTATGCCCTCAACCCTCATCAACCTCACCCCTCACCAATCCGCACCGTCCCCAGCAATTTACTAAAATTCGTCGGGTCCATACCCAGATAATTAGCCAGGTATTTATGCGGCACCAGGTGCAGGATATGCGGGCTGCGGGTCAGCAATGCCCGGAAGCGCTGTTCCGCGCTGAACGATTGCAGTTCGATTTGCCGGGTCAGGACACCGGCGAGCGTATGGCTGAGTGCCAGCCGGATCATACGTTCAATGCTGTGGTGTTGCAGCATCAGTTCGTCGAGTTGGCGGAAAGTACTGCGCAGAAAACGGCTGGGGGTGAGCGTTTCAAAGTAATAACGGGAGGGTTGCTGCAGCAACAACGAATCCGCAACGCCGGAGAAGGAATAAGGATAGGTAAAAACCAGGGTGGCTTCGCGCCCGTCTTCGCCCACGGCATAGGCGCGCTGAACGCCCTCCAGTACAAAATAAATGTACTTTTCCACGTCGCCTTCGTGTGTCAGGATCACCTTGCGCCCTGCCTCAAAGGGCTGCCATATGGCTGCAAAATCATCCCACTCCTGTGCTGCCAGTTTAAAAAACTGGCCCGTAGTAGTCTGTAAATGAGCAAGATCTGTTGAAAATGGCGTTTGCATCCGACAAAAATAGGCAACATTCCAAAAAGGTAAACAGGCAGCGCTATAAGATCCGTTGTGAAAGATATAATATCACCTAATTTTGCCCGGCCCCCAGCCTATCAACCATAAACCATAAACTATAAACCATATGATAGCCCACGATCCGAAAGCCTGGTTTACCCCGCCGTATCATTTCCACCGTTCGGATACCCTGCGGCGTTTGTTCCCCTGGATTTTGCTGGTTTGCGCCTATTCAGGTGTCATCGCCTGGCTGGAGATAGAATACTGGAAATTAAGCGAAAACAGCTATATCAGCAATGTCAATATCATGCACACCCTGCTGGGTTTTGTGCTTTCCTTTTTGCTGGTTTTCCGCACCAATACGGCGTATGAGCGCTGGTGGGAAGGTCGGAAACTTTGGGGACAACTGATTAACAACAGCCGCAACCTGGCGATGAAAATAGCCGCTATTTTGCCAGACGACAGCCGGCACCGCACGTTTTTCCGGAAAATCATCCCCTTGTACGCCAATGCGCTCAAAAGCCACCTGCGCAGCGAAGACACCCGCATCGAACTGTTCGACCACCTGCCCGAACACATTGTACACAAACTGGATATGGAAAAACACGTACCGAACCAGATCGCGGCTTTTATGTTCCGGCACGTACAGGATATGCGCGAAGAACAACTTTTGGACGGGTATCAATTCCTGGCGCTGAATACGGAGTTGCAGTCCTTCACTGACATTTGCGGCGCATGCGAACGGATCAAGAACACACCGATTCCCTACTCGTACAGCGTATTTATCAAAAAATTTATCCTGATCTATATCGCAACGCTGCCTTTCGGTTTTGTTTTCGACCTAGGCTACTGGGTTGTCCCCATCGTCGGTTTTATTTTTTTTGTGCTCGCCAGCCTGGAACTGATCGCCGAGGAAATTGAAGAACCTTTCGGCGCCGATGAAAACGACCTGCCTTTGAGCCGGATGGCAAAGAGCATCGAGGCGCATGTGGAGGAGATCATTTGAAGAGCAGGGGGGGGCATAAAAGTTGATGAGGGTTGATAAGGGTTGATGAGGGTTGATATTCATCTACTCGGAAATGAACTGACTTTACTTTTTAAGAGTGGATGTATATCAACCCTCATCAACCCTTATCAACCCTCATCAACAAAACTTACCACACCAGCGTAATCACCGAAAACGCCGGAATCTCCATTTCCGCCACCCCTTCCGTTGCCTTTACGTTGACTTTCCTGGACATATCTTTGTTGTTCATCAGCACCAGAACCTTCGACCCATCCGGGTTCTTAAAAGCCACATTATCAAGATTTTGAGCGGAAAGATCTGTGGAGGCAATACGGACGGCGCCCTTGCGGACAAAGCGGCTGAGGTGGCCAAGTGAATAGTAGTCGATGGTCGGTTCGTACGTGCCATCCGAGCGCACCGTCACCACGCCCCGGCAGTCCATACAGCCGCCGTTGACGGGTCCGCTGTTTTCATCGAGGGCGAGGTTCCAGAGCAGCACGCAGGTTGCCCAGTTGCGGAGGTTGCCGATCATGAGGTTTTTAAATTTCCACATCAGGTCATCGCGCCAGGGCCCGCTCCAGCCGCCGCTCGAACACTCTGTGAAATAGATGTTTTTATCCGGATGGGCGTCGTGTACTTTGCTTTGATTGGCCACATCGCCGCCGTAACAATGGAAAGCCGAACCGTCTACAAACTGCCGTGCCTGAGGGTCGTCGAGGATGCTGATCGGGTAATTGGGGTGGTCCCAGTTGTGGTCGTACACGACGATTTTGGTCGTGATGTCGTTTTCCAGAAATTTTGGCCCCAGGTAACCTTTGATCAAATCGCGTTGTTCTTCTGCTGTCATCAGCATGCCCGGGTAGCCGGGCGGCTCAAATTCCGGTTCATTTTGAATCGTAATGGCTGAAATTTTCACCCCTTCCGCGCCAAAACTTTTGATGTACTGGATCAGGTAATTGGCAAATGCAGGTTGTACCCCTGTTTTAAGTTTGCCGCCGATCATATTGCCGGTCGTTTTCCAGGAAGCGGGAGCGCTCCAGGGACTGCCCATGACTTCTATGTCCGGGTTGATCTGCATGGCTTCTTTCAGCCGTGGGATCAACTCCACTTTGTCCGGTTCGATAGTAAAATATTTCAATTTGGTATCCGTAACCCCTTCCGGCGGATCGAGGTAGGAGTAGTTGTGGCTGGAAAAATCGCTGGCGCCGATGGTCATGCGCAGGTAAGACAGCCCAATGCCGTGTTCCCGGCTGAACAGCGAATCCATGACCTGCTTCCGCGCGACCTCGTTCAGGTTGTGCGACAACACAAAAGCCGAGGAGCCCGTCATGGTAGCTCCAAAACCCAGTATTTTCTGATATTCGGTGCTGGCATCTATCTCAACAAGAGGCAGTCCGGATTCTGCATTTTGTTGAAATACAAGGGGTTGCATCTGTTTCAGGCGCGTGTTGCCGTCGCCCGTTGTGAGCCAGAGGTTTCCTTTTCTGGTTTCAGAAATATCAGCGTGTTTGGGGCTGCAGGCATGTAGGGATAAGAGGAATAAAGCGGGGAAAAACATTTTTGTCATGGCGAAAATTTGAGACAAAAGTAGGATTCGCCGGCTTATTTCCATGTTGAAATCCCCTCTATCGCGCCCCGATCAACTCCTTACCTTCCTTATCCTTCAGGCGTTGGAAGGCTTCAAAGCCGCAATCAAGAAATGCCTTGTAAGCATTCGGATCGTGTCCGCCGGGGTAATCGGTCGGTTTATTCAGCAAGGTTTTGCCGTCGTGGTGCATCAGCACATAATAAGGTTGTGCACTCACATCGAAGTTATTTACCTGGAAAGCCCCCCATTTGCTGCCGACCGTGCGCAGTTTTTCACCTGTTTTCGGATCGAGCAGGTAAGCGAAAGGATTGTCCGGGAACAGGCGAACTTTTTCATCTACATACAGCGAAACGACGATATAGTCGTTGCGGAGGCGGTCGATAATGCCGGGCAATGGCCACACATTTTCTTCCATTTTGCGGCAGTTCACGCAGCCATGGCCGGTAAAGTCGACAAAAACGGGTTTGTTTTGGCGTTTGGCTTCCGCCAGCGCTTCATCGAAGTCGTGGTAACAATCGAGTCCCTGCGGACAGCCGGGACCGTCGTGTTTTTGTTTTTCACCGGCGTATTTGTAACTGTAATGCACCGGAGGCGCAAGTCCGCTGAGCAAAGACAACGACTGGTAATTGAACAAACCCCAACCCACATAGGCAGCGAAAACAAGCGAAGTGAGCCCGACGCCAAGCCGGACCAGACCGGGCCTGCCGCTGTTGCCTTTCCAGGGCGCCAAACCAAACTGGTAAACGGCCAGCACGAGCGCAATCAGGAACCACAGCGCTAAGAACGTTTCAAAACGCAGCAATCCCCACTGCTCCACCATGTCGGCAGTGCTGAGGAATTTGAGTGCCAGCGCCAGTTCGACGAGGCCGAGGGTAATTTTTACATTGTCCATCCAGCCGCCTGATTTTGGCAGGGAATTGAGCCAGCCCGGAAACATGGCGAACAATCCGAAGGGCAAAGCCAGCCCCAAACCGAAGCCGAACATCCCGATGGCAGGTTTTGTCGGGATAAAGCCCAAAATGGATGCGCCGGCGTTGCTGCGCGCCGCTTCTACCAGCAAGGTGCCAACGATTGGACCTGTGCAGGAAAAAGAGACCAGCACCAGCGTAAACGCCATAAAGAACGTACCGACGAGTCCGCCCCGGTCGGCCATTTTATCACTTTTATTGACCCAGGAAGAGGGCAGCGTAATTTCATAAAAACCGAAAAACGAAAATGCAAATACCACCAACAGGGCAAAAATGCCGAGGTTGAAGTATTTGTTGGTGCTCATATCGTTCAGGGCGGTGGGGCCAAGCGCGGAAGTAACGGCCGAGCCCAAGGCAACAAAGATCAGAACGATACTGGCTGCATAGATAAACGCGTTGCGCAGACCGGTTTTGCGGTCTTTCGAACGTTTCACAAAAAAACTCACCGTCATCGGGATCATCGGGAACACGCAGGGCGTGAGCAGGGCAATCAGTCCGCCGAGAAAACAAAACAGGAACAATGACACCAGCGATGCGCCATCGCTGCTGCCGTCTGTCACTTCTGCATTGCAATTACCTACAAACTGAGCGGCATTGATTTCAGGGCGTTTGGAATAAAAAAAGCCTTTGAAATTGGGGTCGTCAGGAGCGACAACGCCTGCATCGGTCGTTGCTGCAACCTGTGTCGATGCGTCGCCGGGCGCCGGAACAGCGCCTGTACCAGGTGTTGGGGCAGGTTCGGGTGCAGGAGGCGGAGCAGGCTCCGTTTTGCCGCCAGTAGCGTTGTTGCAGTTGGCCAATGCCGGGATTTTGAACGAAAAGTCCGCGTCTTTGGGGGGCAGACACATTTCGTCATTACAAACCATAAAATTGATATAGCCTGTAATGGGTTTGGATGGGTCGGTAACCGATATCCGTTGCGTCAGAATGGCTTTGTGTTTGAACTTGGTGAGTTTCATATCAAACACCGGGTCGTGCACTGTGATGATTTCACCACCTTCTTTGGCTTTGCCAATGAGTTGATATCCGGGCGCCGGGCTGAATGTAATCAGCGTTGCCACCGGCCCATCCTCACTTTCGAGAAACTGGGAATAAGTATACCAACCGTCGTCGATGGTAGCCGTAAAGATCAGATCAACCTGGCAATTGCCTGCATCTTTGGCGGAAAAGGACCATTTTACCGGGTTTTGGGCGGGCAAAACAAAGGCCGAAAACAACAGTAAGACCGGCAGCAACGTGTAAAATTTCGTACGCAACATGATTTAATAATTTTTGGACTACAAAGGAACAGCGCTTTTGCCGTTTGTGCTTTCATTTTGGGGGCTTTAAAAGAATATTAACCGTAGAGTTGTCCGCCACAAGCCAAATCGTGAGTCGTGAATCGTGAGTCGTGAGTGGCATTCTGCTGAAAGGACGTACTCATTCTCCTTAATTACCATTGCCCTTTCACGACTCACGATTCACGATTCACGAAAAAAATTATAGGCAGAGTTATCTGGTTTCAAAAAACAAAACTACCTTTGCGCTCCATTTTTGAAACGCAGTACCTAATTATTGATCAGCGATGAAACGTACATTCCAACCATCCCGCCGCGCCAGAAAGAACAAACACGGCTTTCGTGAGCGTATGGCTTCTAAGAATGGCCGCAAACTCCTCTCGCGCCGCCGCAAACAAGGCCGCTGGAAATTGTCGGTTTCCGATGAGAAGCGCCTGAAATAAGGCAGCGGGAGTATAGCAGCATAACGCAGCCCATTTTCTTAGTATTATTTTAAGACTTCCGTAGTTCGCGCAACTTCGGAAGTCTTATTTTTGTATTGTTGGGCACACAATAGCAAACTTGTGAACACTCCAACCCACACCTTCACCCGATCGGAACGGCTGAAAAGCCGGACCCTGATCAGCCGCCTGTTCAAGGACAGCCATTCTTATGTGGCTTATCCACTGCGAGTGGTCTGGCTGGAGCATCCTGCGCCCGCTTTTCCGGATGCACAGGGCTCCACCATCAAGGTCGTCATTTCCGTGCCCAAACGCCATTTCAAAACGGCCGTGGCACGCAATCGCCTCAAACGGCAAATCCGGGAAGCCTACCGCCTGCACAAACACCTCCTCTACGAAAAACTGGCCGGTCGCAACGACATCGCACTGATGCTCATGTACATCTCCAAAGAAGCACTGCCTTATGGGGACATTGAAGCGGGAGTGGTGAAGATGATTCGGAAAATGCCTGGATAGTTGAGGATGTTGAGGGTTGAGCTTTTTTTGGGGGG
>JADLCC010000475.1 GCA_020847425.1 Saprospiraceae bacterium | reverse complement strand
TCCACTACTACCAGTAACTGTTTTATTAAGTCATGGCAGGCTTCTATGGTATCCGGCAACTTCAATGCAATTCTTTTGTCGAAAGTTATAATTTATTTGCGAATCAAAGCGTACCTAAATAGTTACATAATTTTTTAAAAATCCCTGCAAGCACATTTGCTTATTGGGTTAGCGATAAAGTCCTATCACTGTTCGTCTCGTTACCCACGGTTCAATCAGATGGACGCGAGGCCTCTGTCGGGGCTTCTAGCAAGGATGATTTTCGCTTTTTGCGACTCATTTGGGAAATTGATCGTACTCTATTATCTCGTACACGTGAAGAGACTAACAAAGGACGTATTTGGGTAAGTCTTGCTAAGGGCGGATCATTTTCGCAATTCTATTCCGGTCTTTATCTTGTCATAAAATGGTTATATGATGGTCACGAAATAAAAGAATCAATTTCGAAATATCGCGGAAGTAGGGGGTGGGGATATCATTGGACCGCAGCGTTAAATGGTCATGCAAACTATTTTCGCCCTGGCTTAACTTGGCCCCGCCGCACTAATGGGTTAAGTTTTAGAATCTTACCTAGCGGATGTATCTTTGGTGATAAAGGACCAGCTTTATTCGTCCGCGATGACGACAGTACATCCTTATTGGCATTAAATTCAGTAGTTTCTTCGATTCCATTTCGTGGTCTTGTTGCACTACAACTTGCGCGCGTAGAACTTGCACAATCATTTGAGGTTGGTGTCATTCAAAAGACCCCTCTGCCTATGGTCAGTCAAAATATTAAGCATGTTCTTGCTGGTGCTGCTGAGCGAATTTATTGTCAGAAGCGAGAAATAGATACTTTTCGCCTTAATTCTAATATTTTCGTTTTTCCTTCTGTTTTTGCTGGTGAAGGTGTGTCACTTGCAGAACGTGCAGTAGCCTGGAGTGAACGATTGTCTATTAAGGAGAAAATTATAAACTCGGTACAAAGTGAGATCAATTTACTTGTCTCAAGCCTTTACGAACTTGACACACCTGATCGTGAAGCTTTAAACATTACCCTCGATAATGAATTTATAGAAAAGGCTACTGAAGATTATTTAAAAGAGGAAGAAGAAGATGATGATGAAGAATCAGTTCCAATCGATAAGTTTGCTCTAACCACTGATCTACTTGCCTATGCCTTAGGTTGTATACTATCCCGTTGGGACATCTGCTACGCCACCGGCGCCAAACCCATACCCGATCTGCCCGATCCCTTTGCCCCCCTGCCCGTCTGTCCGCCCGGCATGCTGCAAAACGCGCAGGGCCTGCCCGCCGCGCCGGAGGAGGTACCCGCCGACTATCCGCTGCTCCTCACGTGGGGCGGCATTCTGGTGGACGATGAGGGGCATCCGGAAGACGTGGCGGGCCGGGTGCGCGAGGCCTTGGCGGTCATCTGGGGCGCCCGCGCCGGCGACATCGAGCAGGAGGCCTGCGATATCCTGGGCGTGAAGAGTCTGCGCGACTACTTCCGCGCGCCGGCTAAGTTTTTTGCCGAACACCTCAAACGTTACAGCAAGAGCCGGCGCCAGGCGCCCATCTACTGGCCCCTCGGCACGCCCTCGGGTAGCTACACCCTCTGGCTCTACTACCACCGCCTGAGCGATCAAACCCTCTACACCGCCGTGAATGACTTCGTGGAGCCCAAACTCCGGCAGGTGGAGCAGCAAACTACCGCCCTGCGCGCCCACGGCGGCCGCGACAAAACCGAAGAAAAAGCGCTCGAAACCCTGCTCCACCTCGAACAGGAACTCCGCGACCTGCGCGACGAACTCCTGCGCGTGGCCGCCTTCTGGAAACCCAACCTCAACGACGGCGTGGTGATCACCGCCGCCCCGCTGTGGCGCCTCTTTCAGCACAAACCCTGGCAAAAAAACCTCAAAGCCACCTGGGAGTCGCTCGAAAAAGGCGACTACGACTGGGCGCACCTGGCCTACAGTATCTGGCCGGAGCGCGTAGTGCAGGCCGCCCGCAAAGACCGCAGCATCGCCATCGCGCACGACCTGGAGTCGGCGCTGTGGGTAAAGGCGGTGGATGGGAAGGGGAAGGAGACGTGGGTGGAGAAGGAGTTAAGCGAAGATGACATTCAAAAACTGTTGAAAAGGCCATGACGAAGGAACAAGATATCCGGATTTTTCAGTTGGCCAAGCACTTTCTCCTGGAAGAAATGGCAAAACACGGCCTCCAAACCGATACATTGGACAAATACCTGACGACGGGCAAATCTTCGACCCTGGCTCAGGTATATAAGCGACTCATCGAGTCAGGCGCCAACAAGGAGCGGGCAGCCAATGTGATCAAGTCAGGCACGAAGGGCGGCGTTGAAAATATGGCTGAGCTGTTATTCCATTTCGATATCCATCAAGTATTGAACCATTATGGATCGGATGACCAGGCCTTATTGCAGGCTATCATTTCAACTTTTGGGCTCAGCGGCTCCATCAACGAAAGCAAGCAGGGAATCTGGCCGCAATGGGCCAAAAACATACTTTCCGGGGCCAGATTCTTGTCCAAATTCAAAGACCACGCTGATTTTGACCGTTTTGTAATCAGTTTTCCGCAGGACGACCGGGCGCGCAATGCCTTGCCTTTATTGCTCAAAGAAGAAATTGACGGATTTGGCATTGCTTTAGCCTGCGATTTTCTAAAAGAGTCGGGTTATCTTTTCTACGGCAAACCGGATGTGTACTTAAAGGTGTTTTTCCAACATGCCGGATTGACCAAAACCGAGAGCGACTACGAGGTGATGCATGCCATTAACCGCGTGGCGGATCATAACGGCGTCACTGCTTATGCGGTGGATAAAATTTTCTGGCTGATTGGGAGCGGGAAGTTTTATTTGGATCGGGATGAGCGGACGGGGGAAACGCTGGTATTTAAGGGTAGGGAGAAACGGAAGGAGCGATTTTTGAAGGAGGTGGGCGTTCACAATAAACCAAATTAATCGACCCGGTACATTATGCAAGTATTCCGCCAATATACGGCCAACCATTACACACTCAGCCCATTTCCATTTCGGCGGGAACTGGCCATGGAAGCCTATTTGATTGAGAATGAAGCGATCCTCCGGCTTGACGATGATGACTTTTCCGAAGTCACAGTTATAGATGCCGAGATCGCGTTGAAGGAAGGCCGAAAGGGTATTGGCAGAGATGGCCGGATTGATCTGTTGGTCGCCTATGGTTCCGATACCTTAGGGATTGTCGAACTGAAATTGGGCGAGATTGATCACGCGGCCTTAAGTCAATTGGAGGATTATTTACATCAGGCTCCTGCGCTGCTGGAGCGTCACCCGGAATATTGGAAAGAGGAGGAAAGTGAAAAAACGCCGCGTTGGATCGGGATTTTAGTGGGGAATAGCGCCAGCAAAGGTGTCATTGAAAAAATCGAAAATGGTTACCAGGTTAATGGTTATCCCCTTGCTTTGATTACGCTCAACCGGTTTAAAAACGAGCATAGTAACGAAATCGTCGTAGTGTCTGATACTTATTTCAAGTTTAGTACTTCGTCAAAAGATTATACCAAATACTGTTTTTCTGACCAGGTATATTCTAAGCGGCGTTTAGCCAACGCTATTGTGAAAGAGTATGTAAGACAAAACCCCAATACCACTTATGCAGAGTTGGAACGTAGATTTCCAAAACATTTGCAAGGAAGTAGCGGCGTGATTGCCCTGAAGGAAAAAGCGGAACAGATTTATGAAAAAAGTGGACGAAAAAGACACCTGATAAATCCGGACGATCTTATCCAACTGGCTGATGCTACTATTGCAACTTGTAGCCAATGGAATTGGGCAAATATTCAAAGATTAATAGAGTATGCCCGAAAATTAATGCCAGAGATAACAATTACCCCTGTTTAGCAAACCACAAAAATGATCGCTTCTTACATAAAAGATCACAGCCTCCTTCCCCGCCTCCGCCAGTCCGGCGTCCTCGTCGTCTACGACCCCGAGCGTCGCTACCACGCGCTCTGCCTGGGCCTTGCCAACGAGCAGACAAAAGTGGTAGATACCAGTGAGAGCAGTATCCTCGGTCGCGAACAAGCCCTTGCTACTCTTGCCGCCGTGGGCACATCCAAGGCTGGCGTACAACAGCTACTGGTGTATGTACCAGCCCTGCCGCCCCGAAGCGACGACCAAAAACAACGCGATCCCTTTGCCTTGTACACCGCTTGCGGCGCAGTGTTCCCCGACGGCGACGGCGACACCTACCTCAGCCTTTGCCTGAAGGCCAAACCCGACCAGGCCACGGAAATCCGCAAGATATTCGATCAGAACCCCAACCCTGACTTTGCCGTCATCGACGCTCTGGGCGCCGGCGCGGGTTATCCTATTCTGCGTGCCCTGCTGGGTGTAGAGTCGGCTTCCGGTATTTTGTATGCACTAATGGCACCTTCCGAAAGCCAGGAAAATGCCCTGCGCGACCGGGAAGACTGGGTGGCCGAAGCGCGCGACTTGTTCCAACACAGCCTGGGCCTCAAACTCAGCACCCGCGGCAAAACCCTGGCCAGCATCGGCGACGAACTCTGGCGCTTTCTGTTATTCAGCGAGTTCGTGTTCGACCTGCCCGAGGCCTTGCCCGAAAGCCTCGGCGCCATGCCCAAGGCTCCCGACGCCGCCCGCTCCGTGGTGGAAGCCCTTTGCGACCGCCTGCGCAACGACGCCCGCAGCCGCGACCGCTACATCCAAAAAGCCGAGGCAGCCGAACAAGAGCTCCAACTGCCCCAGCGCTGTCAGCACCTGCACGACCTGGGGGTGCGCGACACCTTCCCTTTCGAAGAGCGCCATTTTCTGGAACGGGCCGTGGACGCCTTGCTCGCCGAAAACCTGGATGCTGTACGCGGAATTCTCGGGCATCGTCGCCACTCCGTTTGGGCGTCCCGGGGAGACAGCCGGGTGGACTGGGACCTGATTTCCACTACACTCCGCCTGGTGGAAACTGCCGACGATTGTGCACGTGAACTGCCCCAGCACAGCCGGAACCTGGAGACCCTGACAGATTTTTATACCAGCCGGCTGTGCCAACTGGACCGCCTGCACCGCGAGTACGAACAAGCGCGCCTCGACTTTACCCTCGATCGCGCTGTGCCCGAACGGTTGGAAGATTTTGCCCGGCAGCAATACCGCCAGGTAGCGGCGGCGGCACACGATCTGTTTATCCGTTTTGTGGAACAGGGGGAGTACCCACTACCCGGCCGGCTGTCCAGCACACAGGTTTTTGATAAAAAAGTTGGCCCTTCCCTGCAGGCAAGCGGCCGAAAAGTCGCCTACATTCTCGTGGATGCACTGCGCTACGAACTGGGCGAAACGCTGGAAAAACAACTCTCGGACGAGGGCCAGGTCGAACTGCATGCTGCCTTTGCCGCCTTGCCTACGGCGACCAAAGTGGGCATGGTGAGTCTGTTGCCCGGCGGCAGCACCCTGAACCTGAAAAAACAAGCCGGCGACTTGCAGGTTTGCCTCGGCGACACGCCCATTGGCACCGTGCCGCAGCGCATGGACGTATTTCGCCAGCGCTATGGTCAGCGGTTCGCGGAAACCACGCTCCAGGATTTTGTGCAAAGCCGGCAAAAGATCGACCCCGCCGTGGACCTGCTGGTGATCCGCAGCACCGAGATCGACCAGCAAATGGAAACCGCGCCCGACCAGGCGTTGAGCCAGGTATTCAGCAGCCTTAAGCGTATCCGCCTGGCCATCAACCGCCTGCGCAAAGAAAAATTCCAGGAAGTGGTGGTAGCCACCGACCACGGTTTTTTCCTCAACCTCAATCCGCCGCCCGGCGATGTATGCACTAAACCCACAGGTACCTGGGTGAACGTACACGACCGCCTGCTTTTGGGCGATGGTGCCGCCGCGAGCACGCATTTCCTGGCGCCGGCATCGCGGCTTAGCATCCGCGGCGATTTCAACCAGGTGGCCGGCCCGCGCGGGTTGGTGGCATTCAGCAAGGGTGTCAGCTATTTCCACGGCGGTCTGTCGCTGCAGGAGTGCATCGTGCCGGTGCTCAGCGTCCGGCTCAGTGCGCCTGCTGCGCCGGAAGGCCGGTTGAAAGTCCAGCTTTCCTACAAAAACGGGGCCCGCCGGATCACCACCCGTTTCCCGGTGATCGATGTGGCCCTGGAGTTGATTTCTAATGATCTGTTTGCCCAGGAAAACTACTTCGAGCTGTACATGGAAGCCTACGACGGCAAAGGCAAGCTGGTGGGCGAGGCCAAACGCAGCGACCCGGTCGATCCGGCCACCGGTATTCTGGCCCTCAAGGCCAACCGGTCGGTACAGGTGACGCTCCGGATGGAGGACGATTTTGAAGGAAAATTCACGATAAAAGCCATCGACCCCAAAAACCAGGCGACGTACGACAGCCTGTCCCTCGAAACCGACTACACCGTATAAACCCATTCGCCATGGACGCACTCGATAAAAAACTGGTCTCCGTCTTTGCCGGCAAGGTGGTTCGCAAGGACCTGCTGCACCGCATCAAAAAAGGCACCAACGTGCCCACCTTCGTGCTGGAATTTCTGCTGGCCCGCTACTGCGCCAGCGACGATCCGGCGGAAATCCAGGCCGGCATGGAAGCCGTGCTGGCCACCCTGCACGACAACTACGTGCGGCCCGACGAGGCCAACGCGGCCCAGTCGAAAGTGGCCACCAAGGGCCGGCACCGCTTCATCGACAAGGTGCATGTGCGCTATGTGGAAAAAGAGAAAAAGCACTGGGCCGCGCTGGAAAACTTCAACTCGCAGCGCATTGCCATCGGCGAAAAATTCTACCGCGACAACGATCGACTGCTCGAGGGCGGCATCTGGGCCGAAGTGACCCTGGCCTACAACGACATGGAGCAGGAGAACTACGCCTTTTACGTGGAGGATTTGCGCCCCGTGCAACTCAGTCGCTTCAATTTCGAACAGTACGGCGAGGGCCGCCTCGAATTCGGCCGCGACGAGTGGCTCGATGCGGTGCTCCGTTCGGTAGGCCTGGAACCGTCCAAACTGAGTCACCGAGTCAAGCTGCACTACATAGCCCGCCTGGCGCCGCTGGTGGAAGCGAATTATAACTTTATCGAACTCGGTCCGCGTGGCACAGGGAAGTCCTATTTTTTCAGCGAATTCTCTCCCTACGCCACCCTGATCAGCGGCGGCCAGGCCACCAAGGCCACACTGTTTTATAATACTGCCCGGAAAAAGGTGGGCTTGGTGGGTTTTTGGGATACCGTCGCCTTCGACGAGGTGGGCGGCATCACGATCAAAGACCCCGATACCATGCAGATCATGAAGGACTTCATGGCCAACGGGCGATTTTCGCGTGGCGTGGAGGTGATAGCAGATGCCAGTCTGGCCTTTGTGGGCAACATCGACCAGTCCATCGAGCAGATTGTGCATTCGCCCAATTTCGACTTGTTCCAGCCCCTGCCCAAGGAGTTCGACCTGGCCATCATGGACCGCTTCGCGGCCTATGTGCCCGGTTGGGAGTTCCCCAAAAACAGCAGTGAATTCCTGACCTCCAACTACGGCTTTATCACTGACTTTCTGGCGGAGGCTTACCACTACCAGTTGAAACACTCCAACCGCTATGAGGAAGTGAACAGCCGCATCCGCCTGGGCAAGTCCGTCGAAGGCCGCGACGAGAAAGCGATCAAAAAAACGGTGGCTGCTTTTCTGAAAATACTGCATCCCGGTGGTAAACCCAGCGACGCGGAATTCGAAGAGTACGTGGCCTACGCCGTGGAAGCCCGGCGCAGGGTGAAAGAGCAGATGAACAAACGCAAACCTGACGAAGAGTTTGCCAACATCAACCTGTCGTACCGCAATATAGCCGGAGAGGAGGTTGTGGTCTACTGCCCAGAGTCGAAAAACGCCGAGGCGACCCAGCGGCCCCTGCGCCGCGAACTCGGCGGCACCGCAGCCGGGAAAACCGTACCTACAGCTGCGCAAACGGAAACGGATACCTCTTTTTTCCGGCCGCCGGTCAGCCCGGTCCCGCTTCCGGTAACCGAAGCGCCGGTCTCCCCAATACCCGCTGCCGAACCGGCAGAACTCCCCGAACGGCACTTCACCATCTTTTACAACGATACGGGGCATAGTTACGAATCCATTCTATTGCCTTATGCGAAAAACGTGAAGGAAGTTATCATTGATGAGCCTTATCTTCGTCTTACACATCAGCAGCAGAACTTTGTGCGCTTTTGCGAGGCTCTGGTGCAGGTGTCGGCGGTGCGCAAGATCGTTCTGACCACTAGCTTTGATGAGACGACTAATTTGCAGGAACTGGAAGAACGCCTTGGCGAGTTAAAGCAGAGCCTGCTTGAAATGGATGTGGACCTCCAGATGACCATCAATCCCAACCTGCACGACCGCGAAATCCGCCTCGACAACGGCTGGGTGATCAAGATCGGGCGGGGGCTGCATTTTCACCAGAAGCCGGAGAGTTGGTTTGAGATTGGGGTGAGTGATTTGGGGCTGAGGAAGTGTTTGGAGACGAAGGTGGATGTGTTTCGGGGGGGGAGGATTCAATAACAACTAAATTCCATAAAAATGACTCTACTTTCCATTGACAATCTCAGATCGTTAGCAAGTGAGTATTTACAACTTGCGACCCGGGCCAGACCAGGTCAATATCCAACCTATGAAAAGTTGATTACAGAGAATAATGTCAATCTTGATACAGCATTAAGAAACAAAGAACTATCGAGTTTTGACATTTTCCTTTCCCATGCTATTAAAGATGCACCTATTGTTGCCGGCATTATGATTGAATTGATTTTAATGGGATATACTGTTTATGTGGATTGGGTCATTGATCCACAGGCAGACCGTTCTAAAGTAACTAAAGCGACTGCAGAATTACTTATAAAAAGAATGCAACAAAGTAGGTCTCTTTTTTGGGCTACCACTACGAATGCGGAACATTCAAGGTGGATGCCTTGGGAATTAGGATATAAGCATGGTGAAAACGGGAAATGTGCGATATTGCCTGTTAAAGAGTCCAAGAACGCCCTTGATAATTTTGCTGGTCAAGAATATCTTGGGATATACGACGTGGCTATTAAAAATTATAATTTGCTCTGGATATGCCCAAATTCCAATTCATTTTCATCTAGTTACGGTTGTACTATAGTTCCCCCCAAAATTAGGACCAGCAGTTAAGTTGGAAAATTTCTAACTTTAAACTGCAAGCGGTCAGTATGAAAAAGCAACGAAGAAAGTTTTCCAAGGAGTTCAAACTTCAGGTTGTTCTGGAGGCATTGAAAGAGCGTTTAACGCTAAATGATCTGAGTCAAAAGTACGAATTGCATCCCAATCAAATTTCGG
>JADLCC010000474.1 GCA_020847425.1 Saprospiraceae bacterium | reverse complement strand
ATAAAGCCAAGACGCCCGCTACAAAAATTGCCACAATTCCCCGCAGGTTGCGATACCGCCATAACATCAGCAGCATGGCAACGGCCAGCGGCGCCAGCAAAGCCGCCAGTCCAAAACGCGTCGTGACAGCCCAGGCCATAAGTATAACAGCCACTGCGGCATCCTGTGTTCTGCCTTTGTAGAGCACCCGCAATCCCAGCCAGAAAGCGCCCAGCGCCAGCGCCAGGCCCAGTGCGTCGGACATACTGGTCAGCCCCGCCCGCACGAAATAAGGCGCCAATGCCAGGGCCAGCACCGTAAAAACCGCCCGGCTCTCCGCCCGTGCGCCCGGACTCAGCAGGCGCAGGTTCTGGTTAAAAAACCACAATGCCAAACCCGCCGATAACCACGATACCATTTGCAGCGCCAGCATAGCATCCGGCACCAGCCAACGCAACACAGCCGCCGCCAAAGGGTACCCACCCGCAAACTCGGCCTCCCCCAATCCGGGCGCCGGCGCGGAAAGCCCCTGCATCCGGTCGAACAGCGCCTTACTCTGTCGCAAATACTCGTGTGCATCCTGCCCGTATAACCCGTTGAATGACAACAACTTGGAAACTACAACCAGGCAAACAACAGCCAGCAGGGGAAGATATTGGGACGGTGAAATATTTTTCAGAACAGAAAGGTTGAGAATGAAGAATTTTGTCACGGACTTTGCGGCTGAAAAATACCGCAAAAAGAAAATGTTGGAACAGAAAGATTCCCAAACAGACAACAAACAGCCGAAAGTAATGGTCACGGGCTGCTTCGATCTCCTGCACAGCGGCCATGTCGCATTTTTGCAGGAAGCCGCCGGACTCGGCGAACTCTATGTCTGCATCGGCTCGGACGAAAACGTGCGCCACCTGAAAGGGCGCTACCCGGTCAATTCGCAGGATGAACGCCAATTCATGCTCCAGGCACTTGCCTGCGTCCGGGAAGTGCAGGTGAACAGCGGTATCGGTATCCTCGATTTTTTAGCGGAAGTGGATGCGATCCGACCCGATATCTTTTTTGTAAATGAAGACGGACATACGCCGGCCAAAGAAGCGCTTTGCCTGGAGCGCGGTGTTCAATACACCGTATCGCGGCGGCAACCGGCCGGCGACCTGCCCGCCCGCAGCACCACTTCCCTGCGTGTGGAATGCACTATTCCATTTCGTATCGACCTCGCAGGCGGCTGGCTCGATCAGCCCTGGGTGTCCTGCCATTTCCCCGGCCCGGTGCTGACGGTGAGTATCGAGCCCACCTACGACTTCAATTACCGCAGCGGTATGGCCACCAGCACCCGGAAAAAAGCCATTGAACTCTGGCGAACCACACTTCCGACCGGCGACCCGGAACAATTAGCCCGTATGCTGTTCGCCTATGAAAACCCGCCCGGCACCAAAGAAATCGCCGGTTCGCAGGACAGTATCGGCATCGTTTTCCCGGGACTGAACCGTGCGCATTACAACGGATCTTACTGGCCGGAGCACATAGAAAGTATTCACGATGAAGCAGTTATCAGTTGGCTGGAGCAACACTTATTCCTAGTCACCCTCGGTCCGCGCACCCAGGAATACGACGTGCTGGCCGATACCCGCATCAGCCCGGAAGGCGCAAAAGCCCTTGCCGACGCGGCCAACGGCTGCTGGGATGCCGCGCTGCGTATGGATGTTGAGGCATTCGGAGCGTATTTCCGCCAATCCTTCGAAGCCCAGATTGCCATGTTCCCGAATATGGTCGACGAAGGTATTTTTCAAATGATCGCGCAATACCGCACGCAGGCGCTGGGCTGGAAACTCAGCGGCGCAGGCGGGGGCGGTTATCTGGTGCTGTTTGCCGAAAAGCCGGTGGAAAAGGCGCTGCAGGTGAAAATACGGCGACGCGCTTTGCTGATTTGAAGGTTTTACCACATAGTACACAATAGGTGGCTCACATAGTACACATATTTTTACCACGAAGGACACAAAGCGGTTAAATTCTTTAAAATGCGCGGGTTCAAAAATTTTTTGCGGTAAAAAACTTGCTGTACCCTTGATATGAAAACTTTTTACGTTTTTTGCCAGAATTAAAGAACAAACCCGCATCGTATGTCCAGACCCGTATCTTTTGTTTGTATCGCCAGTTACTTTAAAGGCAATGATTTTTTGCGCGGCATGAAAGCCGCAGGCGCAACCGTGTACCTCGTCACTTCCAAAAAACTGGAACACAAAGCCTGGGCCAGAGAAGCCCTCGACGATATTTTTTACGTCGAACAGGATGCGGAAAACCACTGGCATATGGAGGATGTAGCCGCCGGCCTGGCCTGGCTGATGCGTTCCCGCAAAATTGACCGCATTGTGGCGCTCGACGACTTCGACGTGGAAAAAGGCGCTTTCCTGCGCGAGCATTTCAGAAGTCCCGGCATGGGACAAACCACAGCCCGGCATTTCCGCGATAAACTCGCCATGCGCTTCAAAGCAGCCGACGCCGGCGTACCCGTTCCGGCATTTTCTGCGCTGTTCAACGACGACGATATCCACCAGTTTACCCAAAAAGTGGAAGCGCCCTGGATCGTGAAACCGCGCGGACAGGCTTCCGCAACGGGTATGAAAAAGATTTATTCGGCAGGAGAACTCTGGGAACACCTGGAAAAACTCGGCGGCGACCGCCACAATTACCTGGTGGAACAGTTCAAACCCGGCGACGTATTCCACGTGGACGCGCTGTCGGAAGGTGGGAAGATCATTTTTTCCAGGGCCTCGCAATACCTGTCCACACCGTTCGAGGTGGCGCACGGCGGCGGTATTTTCCGTAGTGCTATCGTGCCATTTGGTTCCGACGATGAAAAAAGGCTGCTACAACTCAACGCCGAGGTCATGAACGCTTTTGGTATGCAATACAGCGCCAGCCACACCGAATACATCAAAAACCACGAAACGGGCGAGTTTTATTTCCTCGAAACGGCATCCCGCGTCGGTGGCGCGCACCTGGCTGAAATGGTGGAGGCATCCTCTGGCATCAACCTCTGGTACGAATGGGCCAAACTCGAAGTGGCCGTTGCCAGCGGAGAAAAGTACAAACTGCCGAAAGTACGCAACGACTACGCCGGTATCATCGTGTCGCTCACCCGCCAGGAAACGCCGGATACCAGTCAGTTTGACGACCCGGAAATCGCCTGGCGCATGTACGATATGAGCAACCACATCGGCCTGATCGTGCAATCAAAAAAACGCGAGCGCGTACTCGAATTGCTGGATGACTACGCGCACCGGGTACAGCGGGATTACCACGCGAGTGCGCCGGCGCCGGAGAAACCCAAGAACTAGTTATCAGTTATTCGTTATTAGTTATTGGTGTTTTTCAGGCAGGAATAAGTGCAGATACCCCGTTCTATTTACTCTGGCGAGCGAAGAGGTGACATCTGCGAGGTACGAGCAGGTGTTATCTCTTCGCGAAAACGTAAGCGCAAGCACTACACCGTTTCGAGATAACACCTGCTCGTTCCTCGCAGATGTCACCTCTTCACTGCTTACCCGATTACTAAAAAGATACATTGTGACAAAAACATCGCTTTTTCTGCTAGCACTTTGCTTCTCCCTTTTCCAGGCTTCAGCACAAACCCCTGTCATTCAACGCATTGACCCTACCAACTGGTGGGTGGGTATGAAAAACCCTGAACTCCAACTGATGGTGTACGGGAAAGACCTCAAAGGTTCGTCCGTGGCGATCAACTACCCCGGCGTGAGCATCCGGCAGGTGTACGAAGTGGAAAATGTCAATTACCTGTTTGTGGATTTGTATATCGCGCCGGAGACGAAAGCGGGCACTTTTCAGATCGAACTGAGCAAAACAGCGCCTGTCAAACGCGGGAAAAAGATGGTGGAAGAACAGGTCAAAACGACCCGGACTTACGAACTGAAAGTGCGGGACCAACACCCGCAGGAAATCAACTCCAAAGATTTTATCTACCTGGTGTTGCCCGACCGTTTTTCCAACGGCGATCCTTCCAACGATAAATTCGCCGACATGGCCGACCCGGAAAGCAACCGCGACAACCCATATCTGCGGCACGGCGGCGACCTGCTGGGCATTCAAAACCACCTGGATTATTTTACCGAACTGGGTGTCACCACGCTTTGGCTCAATCCGGTCATCGAAAACAACCAACCGCAAACCAACGAAGGCGGAGCCATGCGTTCGGCCTACCATGGCTATGGCTTTACCGATCATTACGCCGTCGATCGCCGTCTGGGCGGTAATGCGGCTTACAAAAACCTGGTCGATGCTGCCCACGTCAAAGGCCTGAAAATCATGCAGGATGCCGTGTACAACCACGTGGGTATCAACCACTGGATACTGCGGGATATGCCGATGAAAAACTGGCTCACCCAATGGGATACCTACACCAACACCTCGTACCGAGACGAGCCGGTAGTCGACCTCACTCATGGCAACCAAAGCGACTTTCAGGTGCAGCAAAGTGGCTGGTTCGTACCTTTTTTACCCGACCTGAACCACCATAACCCGTTCGTTACCAAATATTTAATTCAACATGCGCTTTGGACGGTCGAATATTTCGGCATCGACGGCTGGCGGATCGACACGTACCAGTACAACGACCTGGAATTTATGAACCAGTGCAACAATGCGCTTTTGGAAGAATATCCAGGAATGTATATCACAGGTGAAAATTCGGTGCAACAGGTGATCAGCCAGGCCTATTTTACCCGCAACAACCTGTACATTCCTTATAAAAGCACCCTGCCTTCACCCAATGATTTTGTGCTGTTCCACGCCACAAATGCCGCGCTGAATGAAAAATACGACTGGGGAAAGGGTTTTAACCGATGGTACACGACCCTGGCCATGGATCTGGTGTATGAAAACCCCAACCTGAACATGACGTTTCTGGACAACCACGACATGGATCGTTTTTATTCGGTCATCGGCGAGAATTTTCAAAAATACAAACAGGGCGTGGCTTTTCTGCTGACCACCCGAGGTGTACCGCAACTGTATTACGGCACGGAAATCCTGACGAAAAACTTCAAAAATCCTTCGGATGCCGAAGTGCGCCGCGACTTTCCCGGCGGCTGGCCCGGCGACAAGGAAAACAAATTCACGGCCGCCGGCAGAACGGCGCAGGAAAACGAGGCGTTTGATTTTGTAAAAAAACTGGCCAATTTCCGGAAGAACAGCCCGGCTTTACAAACAGGAAAACTCACGCAGTTTCTGCCCCTGGACGGGATTTATGTGTATTTCCGGCATACCGCCGAGGAATCGGTGATGGTGATTCTGAGCCAGAATGAACAGGCTAAAACGTTGGATATGAAACGTTTTGCGGAGCGGCTGGGCGGTTTTACGAAAGGGAAAAATGTGCTGGATGGAAGTGTGGTTGCGGATTTAAAGCAGATGGCGGTGCCCGCGATGTCAGTGCAGGTGATCGAGTTGAATTAGTATTAGCACTACAAATATTACCGCCCCGCTGGGGCTGGCATTGAGACCCGGTTCCTGTGCTACTTCTATTGAAAGGTGACTGATATGTTTTCAGAACCCAACGCATTCGCCAACTCCGAAGGATCGTCTATTCGTCCGATCGGCGTATACCTGTAAGGTGTTGGAAAGGTTTTGTAAAAAAGCACCAACGTATTGGATCCATACAGCATTAAATCTCCCGCCCGTATTGTCCCCTGGCTAGATGCATTTTCGGGCAGATTGGCGGGTAACTCGAAATACTTTTCATTCCCGTTCAGTTCCGTCATAAAAATGGTCATTGGCAACATTTTTCCCAGGGCATCTGCTGTTGGGTTGTCGGACAAACTGGCTGTAAAATCATGTGCGCCAATGGTTATTTTCAATGTCATTTTTTCTGTTTTCGTGATGCTGCTGACATCGGTTTTTACCTCAACATTTGCATTTCTGTTACAGGCATATAGTTGAATACCGATGACAATTGTTAAACATGCGAAGTTCCGTGTAAAATGAAGGGTGGTAATATCTGCCCAGGTTATCCACCTACAACCAAACGTTACCACCCTGATAACCAATAACTGATAACTATCTTTCATAGAGGGTGGAATTTATCATAAGCCTAATTTTTCCAAAAACTCGGTTTTTCTGTTCCTCGCTACAGGCAAAAGGCGACCATTCGACATGACAACCTCGCCACCACTGCCTCTGACGTAACGTTTGACGTGACGGATATTGAGCAGGTAAGAATGGTGTGCCCGGAAAAAATCGGCAGATGGCAAGAGTTCTTCTATTTCTTTCAAGTTTTTCGACAGGACAAGTTTTTGTCCATCCTCCAAAAACAATTCAGCGTAACTGCCGTCCGAACTACAAAACACAACCGTTTTCACTTCCACAAAATCGACACCTGTCTGGGTGCTGAGCGCAATTCGCTCCGGGTGCGCTTCGCTACTGTTGCGGTGACGACCGAAAATTTCCATCTGTTCAGCATGAACGGGCACTTGTTTTGTGGCCCGTTGAACGGCCGTTTTTAATTCTTCGATGTCTATGGGTTTGAGCAGGTAATCAAGGGCGCTATATTTGATGGCTTTGACGGCGTATTTGTCGTATGCAGTGGTAAAAACAAGTTTGAAACGGAAAGGATATAGCAGATTGAGCAGGTCGAAGGCATTGAGACGAGGCATCTCCACATCCATAAATACCAGATCGGTAGCCGGATTGGCCCTTAAAAATTCGAGTGCAACTTGAGGATCGGTGCATTGCGCAACAATTTCGATGTCGGGACAATGCTTTTTTAAAAGGTGCGCAAGCAGTTCGACGCAATATGGTTCATCATCAAGGATAAGCGTCCTCATAGATGGTCTGGTTTTGTTTTGGGTTAAAGATAGTGTACTTGCTATAAGTTTTTTATTTCCAGTAAAATGACTACCCGCGTACCTGTGGCCAGTCCTTTTTCATCGAACAGGTCTTCGATCTGCAAGTCCACTTTCCTGCCGGTGCGATCGGTGAACAATTTCATACGCGCTGCCGTGATGTCCATGCCATGTGATTTTTGGCGGGTTGCCGTCTTGCTTTTGAGTTCTTGTGCCTGCTGCCGTCCGATACCATTATCCGTGATTTCAACGGCCAGCCAGCCGGGCTTTTTTTCGTGGATGGAAATATCAAGCCTCCTGTCTTTGTGTTCTTTTTGCATCAGACCGTGCCAGATGGCATTTTCGAGGTAAGGCTGTATGAAAAGTGGCGGAACATCCAGCATTTCCACATCGAGCGTCGGCGAAACCGTCAACCTGTAATCAAACTGACCGGCGAAACGCAACGATTCCAGGTCGAGGTATAGCCTGATTGCTTCAATTTCGTTGTCCAACGGTATCATATCAGAGCGGGAATGGTCGAGCACCAAACGCATGAGGCGGGCGAATTTGGTCAGGTAATTCGAAGCGGTATCCGGGCCGCTCAACTGGACGAATCGGTTAATGCTGTTCAGACTGTTGAAAATAAAATGCGGGTTCATTTGTGCCCGCAGTGCTGCTACCTGATATTCCGATATGCGCTGATTTAGTTCCGCTTCTCGCTGTCGAAACTCCGCTTCCCGCTGTTTCAATTCCGCGGCCATACGTTTTTGTCGTTGCTGTAGCGAGGCTATGACGGCCACTATACTCGCCAAAGCCATCATCAGCATCAATTTGAACCACCACGTTTGCCAAAAAGCAGGTACAATACAAATGCGGAGCGTTTTTTCAGGCCCGAAAATGCCATCGCGGTTTTTGCATTTCAGTCGAAAGCGGTAGTCGCCGGGCGGTATTTTCAGGTACGAGGCGGAACGTTGCGCAGATCCTATGGCTACCCAGCCCTCGTCCATGCCTTCCAGTTGATAGTAGAAACTGTCCTTTTCCGGGTTGGTGAAATTGCGGGCCGACCAGCCGATGCTGAAGGTGTTATCGGTATGAGCCAGTTCGATTTGTTCAAGGAAATCAACGGCTCGGGGCAAGGGATAGTCCTTATTAAACACCTTGAATTCGGTAAATCGGCAGACCGGCCCATTTTTCAAGAGCGGTATTTTGTCGGGGAGAATTCGGTAATACGGCCCCCAGCATACGGCTCCGTCGGAACGGGTGTAGAGCACTTCGCCAAACCAGTATAGTCCGTTTTCTTCACCAATTACTTGCAGTTTTCCGGTTTCAGGATGATAACAGGCCGACAAGTCGCCGCTCATCCACACATGCTGCGCATGGTCTATCGCGATATGATAAAAAATCCCTTTAATTTCCGGCACTTGTCGGAATTTTTCGTCGGAGGGATCGTACCAGCAAACGCCGGTTTCAGTCGCCATCCAGATGCGCCCCAGGCTGTCTTCAACCATTCCCCGTACCAGGTTGTGCTGGATAGAGAAAGGATTGGCCGGATCGTGCCTGAACGTACTTACTTTACCTGTTGCCGGGTCGTAGCAATTCACGCCGGACCGTTCCGTATCGCTGCTGGCCAACCATATTTTACCATTACGGGCAACAAGTATACAGCCTCCCGCCTGGACGGTGAGACCATCGGGCGATTTTCGGATGTATTCAAAGCGGTTTTGATCGGGGTAAAAATGTACAAGCGGGATGTTGATTTCGGAATTATAAATGGATATCCAGCAGCTGCCATCGGCAGCCGGTGCAATACCACGAAGGGAACTGAGATGTTTGGCTTTATGCGCGAGTTCCGGCGGGACAGGTATTTTGATTTCTGTAATTTTCCCGTTCGGTATGTGCAGCTTGTAAATGGAATGTTCTGAATTAAAAAACACATCTTCACCTCTTTTCGCCAATCCATATAACAAGAGGTCGTCGGGGGCTTGTTTGTTGTAAAACACAGGCAAAATAAAGGCTTGAACTTTGCCGGTACTTTCATCCAAAGCATATAGCCCTCCGGTGCCTTCCTGATAATTATCTTCTTTAAGAAACCAGGTTTTATTATCCGTAACATCATGAAAGGCAGATTTGATACGTCCTTTTGGAATATCAAGAACTGGTTTACGGACAAAATGGCGATCCTCGTCGTGTACCTGTAAACTACCGGCGGATACCCATAGTCGGCCCTCCGAGTCATTCAGGGCCGTAGATGAACCATGGCTGCCCGGATGGTAACTCCCCGGTTGATCGGTTTTCCACCATGCCTGAAACTTAAAGTTGGCAGGGTCGAAAAGTGAGAGGCCGTGATTGGTACCAAGCCATAGTTTACCCTCCGGTGCAGGGATGATGAAAAGTGTTGTTTCCAGATTGGTGTTGATACCATTCTTGTCCCGTTTGTAATTTTGGTATAACTGCGTCCATCGTTTGGTTTTCAAATTGAAACGGCGGAGGCTGCCCCTCCAACCCGACACCCAGATGTTTTCCCCATTGGCATCCGGACAAAAGGCCGTAATCCAGGGGTCATACTCGGGGCTGGAAGCCCTGTCTCCGGACATCATACCGAGCATAGGATACAAGGTGGTGGTACCTGAGGAAGGATTGACACACACTAACCCCCGGCCAACGGCGGTATGCTCCGCTGCCCAAACATTGCCTGTTTTATCCACCCAGCCCGGATGCAGCAGCCAATTCATGGTTTCCTCCGCACTGCGGACCGGATTGGTTCCATCTACTACTTTAGTACGAAAAACACGGATAAAGCGGTTGATTTGAGCATTAAAATAAGAATCTCCGGCATTAAAATTTTCAAAAAACAAAGAAGGCAACGTAGTCGTCGAATCCAATGCCACCGGAATTATGAGGAAAGAATCGCGTTGCGGGTTGTAACAAGTAAAACCCTTCTCATGCCGCAGCCATAGGCGTCCGTCAGGCATTTCAAACACACCTTTTCTATTGATGTCAGGGTCGAGGCCTGATCCTCCCGCCGGGTCGTTTTGATTTGTGGAATAATACCAAAACGTATGACCGTCAAATCGGATGAAGACTCCCTTGCCGTCGTCGGCAAGCCAAATATCGCCCCGACTGTCCTGCAACAACAAAACTGCCGAGCTAGTCAGCCGAAGCCCCTCCCGCTCGCCATACCGGTAAAATTCCAAAAAAGGCGGCTGCTTGTCAAACCACGACTCATCCACCATCCATATCTCGCCATTGGGCGTAGGGATGGGTTTTGCGCCGGCGGGCTGCGCTGCGACCCGGCAGATAAAGCAGAGTACTCCGCCTGCCAGAAACATTATTTGTAATGCCTTTTTCAAGAGCGTGAGCGTCATGTGAATTCAAAGAAAAGCAGAACTTTTCACTTAATGAATAAAACATTCCGCTACTAATGCTACGAAGAGAAGGGGGATTGTCAACGGCAAACTCAATCCTTCCAACGAAGCAGGAAAGTGCTCCAGCCACAAATCCGGGCATTTCTGCATTTTTTTTAAGCCGATTATTGTAAAATCATTAACGACAAAATTAAACCTTGACTTACTGCCATATGAACGCACATCTCGCCTTTAATTACGCTGCTACACGCATCCTTACCTGCCCTAAAAGCCACAACCTCCGGTATTCGCTGATGATGCTGGCCTTCGTTTTTCTGACATCCTCTTTGAAAGCCGCACTCATTCAAAGTGCTGCTCCCGGTGCATGGTCGGCCCCTGCAACCTGGGTGGGCGGCGTCGTGCCGACCGCATCAGATGATGTAGAAATATTGCACCTCGTTACGGTTGGATCTGCGGCAGTGTGTAACAACCTGGTGATTGTCAGCACCCTTCAAAACAATAGCAGCCTCACGGCAAATGGTGCAGTGACCGTGAGCGGAGGACTCAATACAGGCGCCACTGTGGTATTAAATGGCACAACTACTGTCACTGGCGTCATCAATATCAGTGGAAGTGGCGGTACGATCAGCCTTTCCAATTTTACACTGGCTTCTACCGGGATTTGCAACCTGAGCATAAGCACGACCAACTTCGGAGCCAACTGTAATCTTCAGGGTACCATAGAGGGGGCGGGAATTAATAATATCATAAATTTCAACAGTGGTTCCAGTTATTCGGACGGCTTTTTATTGATTAGACAATGTACTGTAAATGATTATGTTGGTATCACGCCTGATTCTATCAAGATACTTGGCGGAGCGAATTTTTCTGACTTGGGATATTACAGCTCTACTGTAGACAACTCAATACCTAAATTAGTAATGAGCAAGGGCGGACTGAGTGGAAGCGGTATCCTGACCGTACTCGATCAGACCAGAATAACCGCCGATCCCGGTACCAATGCACTCGTCGCCAATGGCAAAGAATTGAGAATTCAGGGAACAAGCAATGTGATTTTAAGAGAAGTCAGGGTGACCAATTCCGGCACAATTACTTTTTCAGGCGGGTCTGTTACAACGATTGGTAACGCCACACAATTGGGGCGTATCACCCATCAAACCGGAGGGGTTAACAGTATCGTTATCGAGGCTGGCGCTACGATCAACAACAACAATGCTGGTTTTTCACAGTTACGCGCCAAAATCTCATCAGCAGGCAACCTGAACGGGAAGTTTATTCTGGGAGGCAGCGGTGTCGGAACACATAACCTGACAGGAGGAACCCTGACGGGGCAGTTTGTATTTAGTGGTACTTCGACAGGCCCAACAGATATATTCGACCTGAGCAATCTGGCTATCAATACTATGGGAATTCAAATTACGGAGTTTACTGGCGGCATTTATTACAAGCCTCATGTCACTGTGGCCAACTCCTGTACTTTTAACAATGCGTCAACCTTTAGCATGTTAGGCGGCACATTCATTGATAATCTGGGACTTACGATTACGCCTTCTTTTTATTTTTGGGATGGACAATATAATGGAAGCGGTAGCCCCACATTCGCCGGGGGCATTGATAGGGCAACCTCTCCCTTCTTCCCTTCTTTTGGAGGATCAGGAATTGTTACCGTAAATGGCCCAATTACTGGCAACAAGTACATTGCTATCGTTGATACAAAAGAGTTGAAAATATTTGGGAGTGCGGTAGTGGCCTATTTTGCATTGGGTAATACCGCAAAGTTGTATTTTATGTCCGGATCAACCGTGACGACATCATCGGGTGGAGTAATCGGTACTAACACGACGTATTTTGAACAACAAACGGGTTCCACCTTTAACATAACGGGGGACTATGTAAACCATTATACCAATAGTACGATCAACGGAACCGTCAATATCACAGCGACTCAGTTAAGAATATCCCCGGGTTATACCTACGATTTTAGCGGCGCAACGATCACGGTGGCTTCGGGCAAAATTCTTCAAATATGGAACAGCAGTGGTATCAACCAAACTGTCGATCTCAACAATGTCCAAATCTCAGGCGCCGGACTTCTACGGGTAGAAGGCAATTTGTTGACCGTAAATGTCACAGGCAGCTCCAGTATTACCACTAAATTATCCATAGATAATTTTGCTGTATTTAATGATAATGTTGGTATTGCTCCGGGAGAGGTCAGAATAGGCGAACTTGGATCTGGCGGGGGCACGTACGGCGGCACAGGAAGCCCGACCTTTGCCAATGGATTGATTTGGTATAACGGAAGCTTCGCCGGAAGCGGTACGATTAATATATCCGGTACCATGTCAACCGTTAATACGAATAACAAATTCGTACTTGGTAGCAAGATCTTGCAGATTTCCGGGACTTTTACGCATAACAGTTCATCCACCATTTTTCTACAGGAAACTGGTAAAATGGTCATCCCTAATAACGGGCTAATTATTCTAAACAATGGCAGTATTGGAGGCACACCAGTAGAAGTAACCAATGGCGGTACTGTGCAAAAAATTGGCAATCTTACCTCCTTTATTCCTTTATTATTACAATTGGGGGGGCTGGTTAAAATTGATGAAGGTACGTTGAGTTTAAATTCAACAGTAGGCAGTAATAATTTTGTCAATTATTTTGGCCAGTTTAATGTTGCCTCGGGAACCACCTTGCGATTCGAATCGCATAGTTGTTATTTTAATGGCCCTCTGCTAAATAACAATGGTTCCATATTGTTGTCTTCTTCAAGTTCCTTTTTCATCATGAAAGGGACTGTACCCCAGACCATAGGCGGCAGTGGCGGTGTATTCCAAAAATTAGAAGTTTGGAACAGTCAGGGCGTTACCATTACGGGTTCGCAAAGGGTAAATAATGTACTCAACAATGTTAGCGGCTCAACAGCACTTCAAATTCAGGCGGGAGACCTTACTGTTACCGGTGTAACCGGGTTTTCGGCCTCAAAATACATCGTGACTACCGGTGCAGGCCGGCTGCGTATGAGGGTAACGACAACCAATACGCTTTTCCCGGTCGGCCCTGACCTGTCGTCGTACAATCCAGTCACGCTTTCGCTCGGTAGCGGAGCGGATACGTTTGCTGTTCGGGTGAAGACGGGATTCGATTACCCAACCGGAGGCCCGGATTATGTAAACCGGCAGTGGACAATTGATCGCCCCTCTGGAAATACAACAGCTGCTACGGCAGTTTTTCAGTGGGTTACGCCAGGCCATATTGCCGGAAGTTTTACCCCCGGTAATTGTCATGTTTCCCGCTGGACGGGTGTAGAATGGCAGTCGTATGGTGATGCAGCAGCAAGCTGTGTCAGCAATACGTGTACCCGTACGCAAACCAATATAACAAACTTTTCTCCATTCGGCATTGCATCCGGCACTGCGCTGCCCGTCGAACTGCTGGCATTTCGGGCAGTCAGACGGCAAGACCTGGTAGCCCTCACGTGGTCGACAGAAATGGAACGTCGAAATCGCGGTTTTACCGTTCAACGCGCTACGGACGGACAACAATTCGAAGACATTGGTTTCGTAACAGGTATGGGCGACAGTGACCGGCGCAGCGATTACAGTTTTGACGATATCACAGCACCCGCCGCGAAGCGGCTGTACTATCGCCTGCGTCAGGAAGATACAGATGGCAATACCACTTATAGTTCGATCGTAACCGTAGCAGGGCAGGGCATTCCCGGCGCAATGTTGTCACCTAACCCTCTACAAGATAAGGCCACCCTGCAATTGGCATTAGACGCCGAAACCGAACTGTCGCTTTCTGTCTGTGACGTGCAGGGCCGCCTGGTACATGCGTTACCTCCGGTCTTCCTGCCGGCAGGCGAACAATGGATCGATCTGCCTGCTCTACACTTGCCATCCGGTAGTTATTTCTTGCGCATTTCTTCCGTATCCGGCATACAGTGGCTGCGGTTTATCATCCAGAATTGACGGCTAATAAACTCCATCGTTGTTGGCTTCTCCCACAACAACAGCCAAACCCAAGGGTAGCACGGCCTTCAGGCCGTCGGGAAGGCGCCTTTTAAGGCGTCGTATAAAAATTTAAAAATGATGGACGGCCGTAAATGGCCTTTTCCCGACGGCCTGAAGGCCGTGCTACCCTTGATTTCTATAACGAAAAAGTGGTAACGCCCGGCACAAAACCCCAAGCGTTACCACCCTGATAACCAATAACTGATAACCGATAACCAAACCCTACCTCGCGTAGGTCACCGCCCGTTTCTCCCGGATCACCGTCACCTTGATCTGGCCCGGGTACTGCATTTCATCCTGAATTTTCTGGGAAATGAGGAACGACAGGTCGTCGGCGTACTGGTCGGTTACTTTGTCGGCTTCCACGATCACGCGGAGTTCGCGGCCGGCCTGCATGGCGAAGGCTTTGGACACCCCTTCGTGGCCCATGGCGATTTCTTCCAGTTCGCCGATCCGTTTCAGGTAGTTTTCCAGGATTTCGCGGCGAGCGCCGGGGCGAGCGCCGGAAATAGCGTCGCAGGCCTGCACGATCGGCGAAATGATGTTGTTCATTTCGATCTCGTCGTGGTGGGCGCCGACGGCGTTCACGATGACCGGGTGTTCGCCGTATTGTTCGGCCATTTTCATACCCACAAGGGCGTGGGAGAGTTCCGTTTCTTCTTCCGCTACTTTACCGATATCGTGCAGCAGACCGGCACGTTTGGCCATTTTGATCTGCTTCGGATTGAGGCCAAGTTCGGCTGCCATGATCGAGCAGAGTTCTGCCGTTTCGATGGAGTGTTTCAGCATGTTCTGGCCGTAGGAGGAGCGGAAACGCATCCGGCCCACCATGCGCACCAGGGCGGCATTGAGGCCGTGGATGCCGAGTTCGATGACCGTGCGCTCGCCGATTTCGATGATCTGTTCTTCGAGTTGTTTGCGCACTTTGGCGACCACTTCCTCGATGCGGGCCGGGTGGATACGGCCGTCGGCGACGAGGCGCTGGAGCGACAGGCGCGCCACCTCACGGCGGATCGGGTCGAAGGAAGAGATAACGATTGCTTCCGGGGTATCGTCCACAATCACTTCGACGCCAGTAGCGGCTTCGAGGGCGCGGATATTGCGGCCTTCCCGACCGATGATCTGGCCTTTCATGTCGTCGTTTTCGAGGTTGAACACCGACACCGTATTTTCAATCGTAAACTCGGCGGCCATCCGTTGAATGGTCTGGATCACGATTTTTTTGGCTTCTTTGCTGGCGTTCAGTTTCGCCTGGTTGACCGAATCGCGGACGATCACCGTCGCTTCCGTTTCGCATTTGGCGCGTACGGCTTCGAGCAGCTGGTCTTTGGCTTCCTGCTGGTTCAGTTTGGCGATATTTTCGAGGGCTTTGATGCGTTCTTCATTGGCGGCATCCAGTTCTTCCTTCTTTTTCTGTACGATTTTCACCTGTTTGTCCAGGTTTTCGCGCATTGCTTCGAGGTCGATTTCGCGGTTATCCAGTTCCCCTTTCCGGCTTTCCAGTTCGGCAAAACGGGCATTGATGGCGTCCGTTTCCACTTTCAAATCCCGCTGTTGTGCTGCAATATCGATCTCGAGTTCCTTCAATTCCAACTGGCGGGTGGCTTTCTCCGTTTCCAGTTCCTGCTTCATGGTGGCGTAGCGCTCTTTGGCTTCCTGTATTTTCTGCTGCTTGATGCGCTCGTTTTCCGATTCCGCTTTGGCTACTATTTTTTCTGCTTTGAGGGCTGCTTCATCTTCCGCGCGTTTGGCTGTCAGGCGGGCTTCCTGAATAATCAGGTCAGCCTGCCGGTTGTGTTCTTCTATGGATTTCTGACTCCCTTTTTTCAGGGTCAATGTGGCTATTACCCAGGTGGCGATACCCCCTATGGCAAGCCCTACTATAATTGATATTATTTCCATTTTTTGAGCATTTTGTGTGTTAAAGTATGTATTGAAGCGTTTTCCCGCAAAACTTCAAAAAAAAAATCGGGAACATACGCCGGCTTATTTTCGAATCACAGCGCCCAGTTTGCTTTCAAATGCCTGCTGGAGCTGTTGTGTCAATGCGTCGATTTCCTTCTCCTGTAATGTTTTTTCCGCGTCCTCGAATACAAAACTCACGGCATATGATTTTTTGCCTTCGCCAAGTTTGGTTGCGTCTTCAAAAACATCGAACAGGTTTACTTCTTTCAGTATTTTTTTGGCTGTTTTATTCGCAACAGCCACCACTTCGCTAAATGGCACCGTGTGGTTCAGCACCAGGGCCAGGTCGCGGCGCACGGCCGGGAAACGGCTGATTTCGCTGAACTGTATTTTATTGCTCCCCACTGCTTTCAGCACATTTTCAAAATGAAAATCGGCAAAAAAGACAGGGTTTTTAATGTCCATTTTTTTCAATAAAGCCGGCAAAACGGACCCAAACGTGACCAGTTCCTGTGGTCCGCGGTGGTATTGCAGCGCATATTGAAAAGGTGTTTCCTGCAAAACAGTTTCCTGAAACCCGCTCACACCCAGTCGGGCGAGCAAATTCCGTACGTATGCTTTCAGGGTGTAAAAATCCACGGCTTTTTTGGCGCCGGGGTGCCAACTTTCCGTATCGTGCACGCCGGTGATGCACAGCGACAGGCGGGCGACTTCCAACAGTTTTTCGCCGGAACGGCTGTAAGTTTTGCCCAACTCGAACAGCCGCAGGTCGGCATTCTGGCGGTTCTGGTTGCGTTGTACCGACTCCAGCGCGCTGAACAGCATCGTGGGGCGCATGCAATCCAGTCCCTGATTGGCGGAATTGTGAATGAACACCAGTTGCGCTTTGTCGATCGGCCAGATGGCGTCTTCCCCCAGGTGGTACGCAGAATTGGACAGCGCCAGGCTCATGGCCTCATTGAAACCGTTGGCGGCCAGAAAATCGGCGGCCTGATTGCGCACAGCATCCGGGTTCGGGCGCGCCTGTATTTCCATGCTGCTGCGGATCTGGGTAGGAATCGGCACCGAATCCAGTCCGTGAACGCGTAAAATTTCTTCCACCACATCCGCTTCGCGGGTGACCTCGGGTTTATTGGTTGGAATAACAGCCGTCAGGCCCTGTGCGGTTTCGTTTTCGATACCGATTTCGAGGGCGCTGAGGATGGTTTTTATTTTTGCTGCGGAAAAAGTTTCTCCGATCAGGCGGTTGATGCGATCGAATGCTACTTCGATGCGCGCCGGCTGTACGGGGACGGGGTAAATATCCACTACTGCGGAATCAGCCGTGCCGCCGGCCAGTTCAGCAATCAGTTGCGTGGCACGCGCCAGGGCGCGCAGCGAAATATTGGGGTCCACGCCTTTTTCAAAAGTCCAGGCCGCATCGGTGCGCAGGTTGTGGCGCAGCATGGAGCGGCGGATGCTTTGTGGGTGGAAATAAGCACTTTCGAGGAAAATAGCCGTCGTGGATTCAGAAACGCCGCTGTCAGCGCCGCCAAAAACGCCGCCGATACACATGGGGTTCGATTCGCCGTCGCAGATCATGAGGTCTTCGGCGAGGAGTTTGCGTTCCACCCCGTCCAGCGACTTAAAAACGGTGCCTTCGGGCAGGGTTTTGACGATGATTTTGCCGCCCTTTATTTTTGCCAGGTCGAACGCGTGTAAAGGTTGGCCCAGTTCCGAGCGCACATAATTGGTAATATCCACCACATTGTTAATGGGGCGCTGACCAATCGCTTTCAGGCGGTTTTGCAGCCATTCGGGGCTTTCTCCGATGGTGATATTGCGCAATACGATGCCCGTATAACGCGGGCATGCCGTACTGTTTTCTACCGTTACCGGAAATGGCGAGCCTGTGGACGGCAGGGCATGAACGGATGTGGCCGCATTCGTTTTGAGTTGTGCGGCAGGGTTTTCATGGTGCCGGACCCAGGCCAGGATGTCGCGGGCGACGCCGAGGTGGTTGGTAGCGTCGGCGCGGTTGGGGGTCAGGCCGATTTCGATGACCGTGTCCGTTTCCTGTTTGAACCATTGCGCGGCGCTGATACCCAGTTGGGTATCGGCGGGTAGCACCATGATGCCGGAATGGTCGTGTCCCACCCCGAGTTCGTCCTGTGCGCAGATCATACCCTGAGAGGGCACGCCGCGTACTTTTCGTTCTCCGATGGTGAACAACTGGCCGTCTTTACTGAAAACATTGGCGCCGGGCAGGGCTACAAATACCTTTTGGCCTACGGCGACATTGGGCGCTCCGCATACGATAGAGCGCTCGACGCCGTCACCTACATCGACTGTAGTGGCTGAAAGATGATCAGTGTCTGCTATATGCTCGCAACGCAGTACCTGGCCTGTAAATACTTTATCCAGGTCGACAAGCGAGGGTTTTACATCTTCCCATCCTTCCACTTCCAGGCCCAGCGATGTCAGAATGTCGGCGATTTCGGGGGTTGTTTTATCTATGTCGAGAAAGTCTCGAATCCAATTCAGCGATACCTTCATTACCTCAATATAACGTTCGGATTATGATCGGGTTTTCCATCATAATATTTGTGAATAGGCAAAGGTAGGAAAAAAGAAGTGAGAATACATAGAGGGTGAGAGAAGTGAGTGTGTGAGACGGTGAGAGCCGCTCGTACTTTCACCTTTCATTCGGAGCCGATCAAAGCCAAAGGCCCATAAAAAAAGAAGGTGAAAGTACGAGCGGCTCTCACCGTCTCATACGCTCACCTTCTCACTTCTATTCCAGGTAGGGCTATCCAGATTTGAACTGGAGACCTCTACATTATCAGTGTAGCGCTCTAACCAACTGAGCTATAGCCCTGAATTGTATATTGTTTTTGGTTTTTGGTGTTTCGGACAGGCCTAAAACAGGTTCGGAGTTTGAAGTAAGAAAGACAGAAGCAAAAGACTTCCTATTTCAAACATCAAACTCCGAACGAAAAAAAACATTGACAGGTAGCGAAGATCAAACGGTTGAAGGATTTGATCGGGATGTTTATTCAATTCACACGCTCATAACATCTCTCTTAAAAGGAGGTATTCCAGCCGCACCTTCCGGTACGGCTACCTT
>JADLCC010000473.1 GCA_020847425.1 Saprospiraceae bacterium | reverse complement strand
ATTTTAACCCGGACGTTGTTGGTAAACCATTCGGGGCTGCCGAACATCGGCAGTTTGTCGATCTGGATGTAACCACCTTTTACCCAGAATTCGGAGTGGTGGCGGGAAGACATATAGTTTTCCAGACAAACGCGGATACCGTCGCCGATCTGCATGTCAAGGTTCAGGTTGGCCATAGCCAGGTTGAAACCGCTAAGCGTGGCAGAAGTAGAGTCTTCGGCTTTTACTACGCCGTACAAAAAGTTTTTATTGGCCGGGTTAGTGGCTGAAGTAGCAGCGTAGGTGGGCTTGTTGGAGTGTTTCAGGGATTGGAAATCCTGCGTAAAAGCGCCGCCGATACGGACTTTAAATCCGGTATATGCAGGTTGTTCCGCTTTTTTGGAAGGTTCGAACATATTGATACCTTCTTTGCTCCAAGGACGGAAATACTGAATGTCAGGTTGTTGAGCGAGTGCCCAGTTGGCGCTGAATAGCAGCGCAAATGTCGAGAGGATAAGGACGTTTTTCATAAAACAGTTGATTTAAGTTCTGTGATTGTTTTCAAGTGTTATTTGAGGGTTACCTGAAATACTATTTCAACATCGTCGCCAGTGGTAAGCGTGCCCAGCAGGGCGGTCGGCGGCTTGATTTTATAGTCGGTCATTTTCAGTTTTTTGGAGCCGCTGAAAGTGATGCTGCCATCAGCACCGGACTTTCCACGCACATACATATCAATGGTGTTGGTGACGCCTGCGATCGTCAGGTAGCCGGTGGCGTTGATATCGTAGCCGTCGCCTTTTTTAGTCAGCCCGGTTATCTTGCCCAGTTTGTACGTGATGTTGGGGTAAGTGTTGGCTTTCAGGGCATCATAGGTCTTGTTGTCCATGATGGAGCCTTTGGGGCTTTTTATGGTTTTCACCGGAATGTCCACCGTGAGGGATTCGATGGATTTCAACACGCCTGCTACAGAGGTCATGGCGCCGTGGGCCCTGACTTCCTTTGCGGGCGATTCCCAATCATGAAGATTGGAAGACCCTTTAATTACCAAAGAAAAATTTGATATCTGGTAATTTGTTTGCCCGAAAACAAATGAAACAGCAAATAAGAAGAGGAACGAGAATTTATATTTCATGACTACCAAGTTTTGCACAAATGTACCGGCGGGCAAAAAGGACATTTAGTGATGGGGGTTAGGGTTGTAAATGACCTTAGTCATGTTTACAGGAAATTGCTATAAAATACCGGGAACTGGGCAATGCTAAAAAAAACAAGATGATGAGTATTAGTCCAACTGATGATCTTAAAGAATCGCTTTAAGCGTATTTTAAGACTAACCTAAGGTATCTTTAAGATCTTTTTAGTCAATTTTGCGGAACATTACATGCAACACCCAAATCCAATCAGTCACCACTATGCGCATCCTGCTCGTTGAAGATGAAACGGCCATCGCTCACTTTATTTCCGAAGGCCTGGAAGAAGAAGGTTTCGCCGTAGATATTTCCTACAATGGCAAGGACGGGCTGCGCCTGGCGCTGGACAATCTGTCGGAATACGACCTGATCCTGCTGGACTGGATGCTACCCGGCATGAGCGGCATTGAAATTTGCCGGGCTATTCGCAAGGAAAACAAAACAGTGCCTGTTATTTTCCTGACCGCCAAAGACACCGTTGACGATGTGGTATTCGGGCTGGAAACGGGCGCCAACGACTACCTGCGCAAACCTTTTGCCTTCGAAGAACTGCTGGCGCGGATGCGGGTGCTGCTCCGGAGCAGCCAAGGAGAACAAAATACGTTTAAATACGCCGATATCGAACTGGATGTCGACACCCACCGCGTGCTGAAAGCCGGGAAAACGGTAGAACTCACCCAAAAGGAATTCGCACTGCTCGAACTCCTGCTCCGCAACAAAGGCAAAGCCTGCCGCCGTACCCGGATCATTGAAAAAGTCTGGGATATTCATTTTGACCACGATACATCTGTGATCGACGTGTATATCAACTTTCTGCGCAAAAAACTGGATACCCCGGGGCAAATCTCTTTTATACAAACCCTGCGCGGCGTAGGCTACCGCGTCAACGACGACGCATGAAACTGAATTTCAGAAACCGGATTGCGTTGTTTACCGCCCTGGCCGCCGCCGTTACCATCGGGCTGGTCTTTCTCGTGGTGTACGGCGTTGTGTATTACACGGCTTACAACCACCTGGATGAAGATATCTGGCAGGAAAAAGAAGAGGTACTCAGCAACCTGCGCTGGTCGGGCGACTCCATTATCATCGAGCAAATGCCCGAATGGGAGGAAAAAGAACACCAGCAAATTGAGGTGAACCCTACTTTCCTGCAACTATTGGATGCGAACGGGCGGCTGTTGTTCCGCTCTTCCAATTTGCAAAATGACATTTTACTGTTCGATCCCAAACTGTCCCACGAGGCGTATTTTAACAGCCGTATCACCGACCAGCGCATCCGGCAGGGGCAGTTCCCTATACTCAGCGAACACAATACGATCATCGGGCACCTGACGGTGGGCATTTCACAGGAAGAATCGGCCATTGTGCTGTATAACCTGCGCAATACGCTGTGGATCGCTTTCCCCTTGCTGCTCATCATACTTTTTCTGGCGACTGCCGTAGCGGCATCCAAAGGTATCGCTCCCGTACAAAAACTGATACAGGCAGCCTCCGGTATCAGCGAGTCCAACATCGACGCCAGGTTGCCTTTGCCGGGAAACAAGGATGAAATTTACCAGTTGGCAACCACCATCAACGAACTCCTCCAACGCATTCAAAGCGGCATTCAACGCGAAAAACAGTTCACTGCCGATGCCTCCCACGAAATGCGCACGCCTTTAACCGCCATTCGCGGTACGTTGGAAGTACTGGTCCGCAAACAGCGGGAACCCGCGCAGTATGAAGAAAAAATCGGCCGGGTGATCCGCGAAGTGGACCGGCTGAACGCGATGCTCGATCAATTGCTGCAACTGGCACGACTGGAAAACAACAACATTTCTGTCAACCTTACACCTGTTGATCTGGATATGCTGCTCCGTGCCCTGGCAGAGAAGTGGCAGCCCCGTTTATCAGAAAAAAAGATGGATCTACGCCTGCAAATCCAACCCGGATCGGTCCTCCAAACCGATGCTACCTTGCTTAGCATCATCCTCGACAACCTGATCGGCAACGCGATCAAATACGGGCATTCCGGCGGGCAGATTGAGTGTACCTGGCAACCTGAAAACGCTTCGCTGACGATTCGGGATAACGGCCCGGGTATTCCTGCCGAGCATTTGCAACACATTTTTGAGCGGTTTTACCGGGCGGATGAAGCGCGAAGCGCTTCTGTGGCAGGGGCCGGACTGGGGCTGTCTATTGCAAAAAAGTTAGCGGATTTGCTGGGAATTGAGTTGGGAATAAGCAGTGGAGCGGGCCTGAAAGTGGTGCTTGGATTTTGAGGTGGGATAAAAGGAACACGGATTGAACGGATTGGACACGGATTTTAAAAAATCTGTAAAATCCGTGTCCAATCCGTTCAATCCGTGTTCCTTTTATCCCAAAAATCAGGAAAGATCTCTTTTTAAGCCAATTTTTAGAATCCCCCAAGTTTCCTTTAAGGCGCCCACCTCCACCTTTGTCTTATCAAACACAAACAAATAAAAAAGATAAGACAATGAAAAACAACATATTAGCACCTGCGCTACTCGCTATCTCTGCCTGGTTCCTCTTGCCTGCCTGTGGCTCCAACACTGAAAATACTACTGGACTTCAGGCGCCCGACTTGACCCGGACGGAAGCACCTGCGGGAACCACCAAAACCAAAGAGGACGACGATGGAGGTGAAAAAAAATCTGCAACAACCGGCCAGAATGCTGCCACAGATGCCAAAACGGCGACTATTAACAACCTGAGGGCAGCCTTTGCAGGTGAAACCACCGCAAGCGCCAAATACGCTGCTTATTCCAAAAAAGCACGGGAAGAAGGTTTCACTCAAATCGCGCTCCTGTTTAAAGCCACCTCGGCTTCAGAAAAAATCCACGCCAACAACCACAAGTCCGTGCTGGAAGATATGGGCGAAACTGTTGCTGACGTCAATCCACAATACAGTGTCAAAACCACGAAAGAAAACCTGGCGGATGCTATTTCCGGCGAATCCTATGAAATCGCTACGATGTACCCGGAATTCCTGGCTGCTGCCAACACGGCCGACAACCAACTCGCGCTCACCAGCCTGAACTATGCCTACAGAACCGAACAAAGGCACAAACCGCTGTATGAAAAGGCGCTGACTGCCCTTCAAAACAACCAGGTCAACACGCTTTCAGCGGAGTATTTCGTGTGCCCTACCTGCGGCAACACCTATGATACGACTCCGCCCAAACGCTGCCGTATTTCCATGACCAATAGCGAGCGGTTTGTAAAAATAAATGCGCTTTAGAGTTGTTGACATTGTTGAGGGTTGAGAGGTTGAGGGTAATAACTCAAGTATCAAGTTACCACCCTCAACCTCTCAACATGCTCAACCTCTCAACAACCACATCAACACCTATCACTCATTTCTAAAAACAATAACCATGAACCAGGCACATTTGCACCTCCTGCTCAACCACCTGCCCATTCTGGGCACCCTTTTCGGAATACTGATTTTAGCAAGCGGTTTTTTGCTAAAAAACAACACTGTAAAAAGAACGGCACTTGGAATCTTCGTACTTTCGGCACTCTGTGCGATACCGGCTTACCTGACCGGTGAAGGCGCGGAAGAAGTGGTGGAAAGCCTCCCGGGCGTCAGTGAAAACCTGATGGAAGCGCACGAAGAACTGGCCAATATTTTTCTTTGGATGGTAGGCGCATTGGGATTGCTTTCGCTGGCCACTTTTTATGCCGACTTCAAATCAAAAACAATCGCCTCAACATTATACGCCCTGACCTTTGTCGCCGCCATCGGAACTATGGTATTTGCACAACGCGTCGGAACTTCCGGCGGTGAAATCAGACACACCGAAATCAGAAGCGGCGCCACAGCGGCCGGTTTGGAAAACCCGGTAAAAGGTGGGGAAAAAGACGATGATGATTAAGGAAAAACGTAAAAACACGACATGAAACGTCCAAAAACGAATTACGCAGCCAGCCTTCAGACCGAAGTAGACGCAGCATATTTATACCATCAAATTGCCGGGGCCGAATCCGACCCCGGCATTGCCAACGTTTTCCGGCAACTCGCCGAAATCGAAATGGGCCATGCGGAAGGTATGTTGAATGGCCTGATCAAACAAGGGATTGACGCTGTAATGCCCCCGCCGTCGTGGCGCGCCCACGTGCTCGACCGTATCGGAAAAATATTCGGATACGACTATATTATCGGCGTGATGATGGACACTGAAAAAAGTATCGCGCAGGCAGTCGTTCAGCAAAAGGCGAATGAAAAGATCCCGGTCAAAGGCGACGAAGGCAACCACGTCAAAATATTACAGTCGCTGCTCAGCAGCAAACACAAAATATCCGGCGAACAACTGTCGCGTATCGAAGGCCGGCACAAAACCGTCGGCGGAAACGCCCTGCGCGCAGCGGTACTGGGCGCCAACGACGGCCTGGTGTCCAACATGAGCCTCGTGATGGGTGTAGCCGGCGCTACCAGCGCACAGAGCGGTATTTTGCTGGCCGGTTCCGCCGGTTTGCTCGCCGGAGCACTGTCCATGGCGCTGGGCGAATGGATCTCGGTAAAAAGTTCGCAGGAACTGTACGAACGCCAGATGGCCCTGGAAATGGACGAAATCATCAGCAACCCGGAAGGCGAATTAAAAGAACTGACCCTAATTTACATTGCAAAAGGTATACCTGAAGGGCAAGCCCACGACATGGCCGTTGAGGTCATGTCCGATCCCGACCTGGCCCACGAAGTGCTGATCAAGGAAGAACTGGGTATCAATCCGGAAGAACTCAAAAGTTCGGCCTGGGAGGCCGCCATCACCTCCTTTATCCTGTTTGCGATCGGCGCTATTATTCCACTCGCGCCGTTTTTCTGGCTAACGGGTTACTCCGCCATCATCGCCAGTGTCATTGCCAGTACCCTGGGTTTGTTTGTTATCGGTTCGGCTATCACCTTGTTTACCGGGAAAAGCATCTGGTTTTCCGGAATGCGCCAGGTTGTGTTCGGACTGCTTGCAGCAGCAATCACATTCGGGATCGGCAGACTGATCGGGGTGTCGATTACGGGGTAGACGCCGGGACTTTTTATGTACGAATTCCGATTACATCACTCTCCCTTGACCCTTTTCCACAAATCCCCAAATGAACTTTTACTCGCTTCCATATTCTCCTCATTCCGGTTGTTCTGGTGTACATCCCACTCCCCTTTTGCATTTTTAAAGACCAGAAAGGGAAACACATAATTGTTGCCGCGCAGGGTATCGCCCAATAGCCCGAAGCGGAGGTCGTTTACCTGCAACGTGTCGCCGCGATACGGTTTTACGCTGTAATAGCCGTCGCTGAACCAGCGCAAAAAATACCCCGCCCGCGAATCAGGGGGCACAAGATCGAGCAGGTGGTGGTTTTTCGGGATAGCGGAGATTTTGGAAAAAGCGCGCACGCGGTCATTAAAACCGTATTGACCGAAGTAGTACGCTGTGTCGCCTTCCGCTACGCCGCCCCAGACAATGTTGTTAAAAATAGTGGGATTGGTGTAGTAACGGGAATAAGTGATGTTTTGGGCAGCCAGGGATTTTTCAAAAATTTCATTGATCTGTACCTTATGCCAGACCGTATAGATGCAGAGGTACCCGCAAAACCAGGCCAGGCCGATCCAGTTCCAGCTTGCACGCCGGCGGCTATCCCGTGCAAAACGCGCCGCCACCAGTAAGGCCAGCAAAAACGGCAGGGTCGCAATCGGATCTACTACCGAAACGGTACACCATTGTACACGCAGGTCGGAAAAAGGTTGCCATATCTGTGTACCCCAACTTGTGAAACAATCGAGAATGGGATGCGTGAAAATGCTCCAGAAAAACAGCGACACCCAGGTTCGGTACGGCACTTCCACCATACTCAGGTCGCGTTGCCAGTAGTCGCGCCAGAGTTTCCAGGCAAAACGCGCACCCAGCACCAGCGTCGGCAACAAGATATACCAACTCAGGCCCTCGCCGAGCAGTACCGGTATAAAATTGATACCGATGGCCGCGCCGAGGTAAAACAGGAACCAGATCGTCATGGCCACCGCTTTATAGTCCCGTCGTCGGTGGATAGCATCGCCATAAAACCACTGCGTCAGCCAGGCCAGCACCCAAGGCGCCAGGGCGGCAAACAAAAACGAGTGCATAAATCCGCGGTGGAACGAAGTGCTGGTTATTTCGTCGGTAAACAGCGAAGCAAACACATCCAGGTCGGGAATGGTGCCCCCGATAGCGCCCCAGAGCATGGCGCGGTTGCCGAGTTTTTTACCGGCTACTACTTCGCCGCAGGCTGCACCGAGTACGATTTGAGTGAGAGAATCCATAGTTCGTTATTCGTTATTGGTGGTGTTTCAGGCTGGGATTGGGTGAAAATGAAAGGTATTTTTCCTTGTATTGGTTATCTGTTATTAATGCGAATCACTGGTTAAAACAAATCAAAATCGCCAAGAATGAATTGAATTTAACCCGTGATTCGCATTATTAGTTATTAGTATTCGGAATGGTGAAATGAATTGGACCTGCTTTATCATTCCCAGCCTGAAACACCACCAATAACGAATAACCAATAACGAATAACTACCTCCGCAGCAGAGCCCGCTGAAACACCGAAAACGGAAACGTCTTCACCTCCGGGATGTCTTCTTCGCCCTGTTTGGTATTGCCGGTGCTGCTGATTTCCTTTTCGGGGCCCGAAAGTACCTCAAACACCAAAGTATCGGCGCCGGTTTTTTCGTAGGTGCATAAAATGCGATTGCCCTGTACCGTAAACCAGCACAAGAGTTTCGGGCCATAGAGGTAACTCTCCATCACAATACTGTTCTTTTCATCCACTTTCCACAGACCGCGCTCGGGCGCAACGGATACCAATTCATAAGGCCGCCAGTCCTGCTCCTTTGATCCGTAAATCAGTCCGAACGTGTACCGCCCCTCTCTGGAGGTATCTATTTTATGGATTTCAAGGGTCATTTCGACCGATTGTACTTTGCCTTTCCCCGAAAAAATATCGAGCGTACCCGTCCAGTTGCCCGCCCAGGAAGCCGGAAAAGCCAGGGAATCCGGTGCGGATTGCGCCAGTCCAATTTGTAGATAAAATATTGATAATGAAAACAATATAACACGCATAGCATTCAGTTTTTCGCGTAAAAATACACGACGAGCACTGTCTTTCAAGAAATTGCCTACTTTTCGACCTCTTTATGTTATTGGTTATTCGTTATTGGTTATTGGTGGTGTTTCAGGCTAGGAATGGAAAAGTTGGCCCAATTCATTTCACCAGGCCGAATACTGATAACCAATAACGGATAACCGATAACTGATAACAACACAAGGAAAAATACTTTTCATTTTCACCCATTCCCAGCCTGAAACATCACCAATAACGAATAACCAATAACTAAAAAAATGAAACTACCTTCTCCCGGGTTCCTCCTCAACGCGTTCACACAAGTCTGCCGGCGTTTTCCCGCCACCATGCTGGCCGCTTTTACGGGCGTTATTGTGCTCGTTCTGCTCCTCGAACGCGGCAACAGTTCCAACGAAGATCTGCTGGCCCGGATCTGGATGGCCGCTCAACTGGGCCTCGCCCTGCTTACCGGGCTGCTGGTTTTTGCGGAGGCTTCAGATTGGTCAGCGGGGCGAAAAGGACTGGTACAAGGCATCGGTGTAGCGGCATTGGCGGCTTATGGCTGGTATTTATTTGAACAGCCCAATGCTGCTTTTGAAAACCTGCACCTGCCCCGTTACATGATCCTGTTGGTGGTTGCGCACTTGTTTGTCTCCGTAGCGCCCTATCTCAACCGGCGCACGGTGGCCGACTTCTGGGAGTACAACCGGAGGCTTTTTGCCAATTTTGTGGTGGGCGCCACTTTCACCATGATCCTTTTTGCCGGGCTCGCGCTGGCTATCCTTGCAGTCGATCAATTGTTCGATTTAAACTTGTCGGAACGGATTTATGCCCGCTTGTTCATCCTGCTGGCCGGCATTTTCAACACGAGCTATTTTCTGTATCATTTTCCTGAAAAATACGAATTTGATAGCCAGGACGCTTCCTACAACGCCGTTTTCCGCAACCTCTGCAAGTACATTCTGATTCCGATTGTAGGGCTATATTTCCTCATTTTATACGCTTACGGTGCAAAAATCATCGGCACCTGGTCGCTGCCGCGTGGCTGGGTGGGTTCGCTGGTGATCGGCTTTTCGGTGGCAGGCATTTTTACCTACCTGCTCAATTTTTACCTGCCGCAATTCGACGACAGCAAACTGGTGAACCTCTATAAAAAATGGTTCTGGTGGATTGTTTTACCCCTCACCGTACTGCTTTTTGTAGCCATCGGCACCCGCATCAGCGATTATGGCGTTACGGAACCGCGTTTTATCGTCACCCAAATCGGCTTATGGCTGGCCATTACCTGCCTGTATTTTTTGTTTTCCAAATCGGATAACATCAAGTTTATACCCATTTCGCTGGGACTGATCGCCTTGAGTATTGCCGTTGGACCTCTCAATGCATTTTCCGTAGCCAAACGCAGCCAAGCCGGTATCGTCAAAAATATTCTGGAAAAAAACGGGCGCTGGGAAAACGGGCGCCTCAAACAAGGCTCGGCCCCAATGCTGCAAAGTGAAAGGGAACAAGTTATATCCGCCCTGCAATTCCTGGACCGGCGCGGACACCTGGAACACGCCGACTGGCTGCCTATGCCGCTGGATAGTTTTCAACACATAACCACTTCCTATACCAATGCCGGGCGTATTATGGACTGGCTGGGGCTGAAAGGGGAATCTGTTTCCGAAACCTACACCTTGAATATCCAGGGCTATCAAAACTACGGACCAACCGACATCCGTGGTTTTACTCAATATTACCCGATCAGCCTGACCGGCTACCGCGAAGCGCGCGCTATCAGCGGGTATTATTTCGAACGCTCCGCAGATGGACGGAAAATCATCTGGCTCCAGGTGAAAAATCAAAACACCAGTGCCGTGGATTCTTTTGACCTGAAACCTGTTATGACCAGCTGGCGCAATCAGGCGCCAGGCAATTACCTCGAACTTACGCCGGAAACGGCAACGCTCAATCTCTCCGGCGCCAAAGGCAGCCTGCGCATCCGGGTCGCCGATGCTCAAATTGAAGAAGTCAAGGGAGCGCTTCAAGTGAATTACCTGAATGGGCAGTTGTTTTTGAAAGAGCGGTAGCGATGAGGTGTCATCTGCGAGGTACGAGCAGGTGACACCTCTACACTAGACTGTCTGTTTCCATTCAAAGTGTCCGGGAATGGGCACTTTTGCTTTTGCAAAAACGGTATAAATTTTTGATTGTCAACGTGTTGCAACCTGGCACAACACTTGAACCATTATCTCTGTCATGCAGCAAAAAATGATCGGAAATGGACAGAGAAATTCCAGTACAGGTAATCAAAAAAAACAGAAACAAAACCTGGCTTTATGCCGGGCTGGCGGTAGTGGCGCTTTTGGCCGCAGTCATGCTGATGCGCCGGGCTTTAGACACCACACTCCGGCGCGCTGAAATCCGCATTGCCGTGGCCGAAACCGGCGACGTGGAAAACACCCTCAATGCCGCCGGGGAAGTACAACCTGAACTGGAGCAGGTCGTGACCAGTCCGATTTCCGCCGTACTGCAGCAGGTCTATTTCAATACCGGCGCCGGGGTCAAAATCGGCAATAAAATCCTGGAACTGGATAAAACATCCACGTCCATAGAACTGGAAAAGCAGCGTGACGAACTGGAACTCAAGCGCAACGGCATCGTTAAAATCAAACTCGAACTGGACAAGAGTTTTTACGACATCAAAATCCAGGATTCCATCAAAGCCTGCCGCATTACCAGCCTGAAAGCCGACCTGGAAAACGCCAAACGCCTCTTCAAGGCCGGTGGCGGCACTCGGGAGAGCATCGACCAGGCGGAAACCAACCTCCAGATCGCGCAACTGGAAAAACGGCAACTGGAAAACGATATCCGCAGCCGCCAGGCCGTGATGCGCACCAGCATCCGGGAATCAGAAATCACGGCGTCTATCCAGGAAAAAGCCCTGAGCGAACTGGAACGCAAAATGCGCCAGGCTGACATCGTAGCCAGCCGCGCGGGTGTGCTCACTTTTGTCAACACCAACATGGGCGCAAGGGTGAGCGAAGGCGAGGTGCTGGCCAGGATCGCCGATTTGAGCAGTTTCAAAATCCTGGGGTCCATTACCGACAACTATGCCGGGCAATTGCAGGTGGGCATGCCGGTGATCGCGCGGATCAACGAAACCAATGTGCGCGGCACACTGCTCCATATCCGCCCTGCCGTATCCAACAACGTCATCAGTTTTGATGTAAGCCTCGACGACCAGCGCGCTGCCGGGCTCCTGCGCCCGAAAATGAAAGTGGAGTTGTATCTCGTTACCGATGCGCATAAAAATGTGGTGCGGGTGCAAAACGGACCTGCGTTTCGTGGGGGCAGCGTGCAAGATGTTTTTGTGTTGCGCACCGACGGGAAAGCCGAACGGCGCACCGTAAAAATTGGCCTGGTGAGTTTTGATTTTGTGGAAATAACGGAGGGTTTGCAGGCAGGAGAAACGATGATATTGACGGATATGAGTGCGTACAGAAACATGAAGGAGATTACTGTGCATTAAATGCCAGTCCAAGCGGGACGGGTGTACGCTACGCTTGTCATCCTGACGGGATCCGTCCACCCTACGGCGCGATTCCGCCCGATTTTCCCTCGTAGAGCGGACAGATCCCGCCAGGATGACAAACGTAGAGCGCACCGTAGAGTAGACCGCAACATACACGCAGCATCCTCCTTTTCAGCCAAGAATCTCGAGATGGAGCCATCAACAATTTGTCCAAACAATTCAATAATATGACCCGTTTTATCGCTTTGGCCATCTACTTCATACACACCGCCCTGTCCGCCCAACCGGTCGAACGGCTCAGCCTGCCGCAGGTGGTCGAGCTTGCCAAAGCCAAGTCGATAGCCGCCCGCCAGGCCGCTACGACCAAAGAAACCCGTTACTGGGAATACCGGACGTTTCAATCCAATTATAAACCCCAGTTGATCCTCGACAGCAGGTTGCCCGCTTTTTCGCGTTCTTTCCAGGAAGTGGTGCAGCCGGATGGAACAGTGCAGTTTCAGCCGATCCGCAACAACAACTCCTCCCTCGGGCTCTCGCTTGAACAAAATATCGCCCGCACCGGCGGCACGATTTACGCTACTTCGCAGCTGCAACGCTTCGACGATTTTATCCGGGATGCCACGCTGTACAACGGTACGGTGTTCGCCGTCGGACTGAGCCAGCCTTTGTTCCAGTTCAATACCTTGAAATGGGACAAAAGGATAGAACCGCTGAAATACCGCGAAAGCACACAGGAGTTTATTGAATCGATGGAAAAAATTGCCACCACCGCCAGTTCGCTGTACTTTGATTTGCTGCTGGCACAGGTCAATCAATCCATTTCGGAAACAAATTTGAAAAACACAAACGATATCCTGACCATCGCCCGTGAAAAATTTGAACTGGGCAAAACCAGCCGCAATGAAATCCTGCAACTGCAACTCGAACAACTCAAGGCCCAAAAAGCGGTGGGCACCGCTAAACGCGACCTGGAAATCGCCACCCTGAACCTGAAAGCCTATATCGGGCTGCAAAACGACACCAGGCTCGAATTACAGGAACCCATTCCTTCCAAGCCGCCGGCCATCTCCGCCGCAACGGCTATCGACGAAGCCTTTGCCAACCGCGCCGATGCCATCGCTTTCGGCCGCCGTACCCTCGAAGCACAGCGCGCCGTAGCAAAAGCCAAAACGGAACGCGGCTTGAACGCCACACTGACCGCCAACCTGGGTTTTTCCAACCGCGGCCAGTCGGTCGGCGACCTGTACCGGCAACCACAAAACCAGGGACTGGTGACCATCGAGTTCAGCATGCCGATCCTCGACTGGGGCCGCGCACAATCCAGCCAGAAAACCGCTGAGGCCAATCAAAAACTGACACAGTACACCATCGAACAGGACAAACAGAATTTCCAGCAGGCGATTTATACGCAGGTGACGCTCTTCGATATGTTGAAAGATCAACTTTCGCTGACCGTTCAGGCCGACT
>JADLCC010000472.1 GCA_020847425.1 Saprospiraceae bacterium | reverse complement strand
GTTTTCACGATAATTGGCTGCTTTTAGGTGGCTATCTTCATTTATTGGCCAATCTTGGTGTTCTGGCTTCAAATAAAGTTGAAGAAGTTGTAGGTCCATTCCGTTACAGCAAATTCTTCAACGAAATTGAGGTCCTAAAAAAAGACAAGGAAGGTATGAATATCCCACTGATCTTTTTGCCTGTTTTAATTATATTAGCCCAAAAGCCCTCCGAACGCACAAAAGAAATCCCCATTGAAGCCCTTGAAAAATACCGTCAACGCTGGCTGGCCAATGATATGAACCGCCGGAGCAATAGTTTTTTGAAACTACTGATTGCCTTTTCTCAAAAAGAATTTACGCCGGCAGCCGCAGAGAAAAAGATAAAAAAGGAATTGGACATTATCAAAAGTGAAACGCCTCAAGTAGCGGGGCAGAACTTTGCTGTAGAGATCATACCCTATGAGACCATATGGGAACTGTTGCTTGCCAGGCACAAATTGCAATAGGGTGTGACTGAAAATTGACGCCATTTTTCAGCCTGGCGATTATTTTCAGACACACCCTGGGCGCCTGCTTCGGTGCCTATAATAAGCGTCAATTATCAAATAAACAGCATGTGCGTGCCAACGCCACTACCTTGCTTGTAGAAGTCGCCAACAGTAATGACACCGTCGACATCGTCATATAGATCCTCCTTTTTGTAGTGAAACATGTCCATGGCTAGTTTACATGCCCAGAGTTTTACCCCGGATGCAGTCAGAATATCCAGGAACTCGTGTACGTCCGGCATGTCGATGCGCTCCATTTCTTTTTTCATCATATGGGTCGCCAGCGCTTCCATACCAGGAAGACCACCTAACAGCGTCGGCATGTGCATGGCAGGATTACCCACGGTTGCAATATGCAGGTGTTCCAGTTTTTCTTTGTGAATGGCTTCCAATCCAAAAAAGGTAAAGAACATCTCCGCCTCAATTCCTTCCATACGTGCTCCGTTTGCGAGCACAAACGCTGCGTAAACATTTTCCAGCGTCGCTTTGGACAGGATAATCATCATTTTTTTGATATCACCATTTTGGTCGCTCATGGCTGAATAGTTTTTATGAATAGTGGATTTTTTGCACAAATATTTGCGCAAAACATTGGTTATCAGGGATTTTAAATGCAACTGGCTGGCTTCGGGATACCTGCAATTTTAGATGCTGTTTTCAGCGGTGCCATCGGAAAGAGCTGATAAAACTCCTTGATATCGACCACGCCGCTTTTCCCGATTTTGCGGATACTCAGCGGCACTTCGTTTTTGAATTCGGTTTGGATATAATCAATCACTTCCCAGTGCCTGGGTGACATCGTGATGTTGGCCTCCAATGCCAAATCGTTTCCAACTTGTTTGCTCCATTGAGAAAAATCAGTGAGATAGCCTTCTTCGTTAACCTGTATGGTTACACCGGCAATTGTCCTTTCCATAATGTTTTTGTTTAATATTAGTCAAATGATTTTCCAGCCTCCTGCATCGTCGTCGATACAAAAGGAATGTGTGTGCCTTTCAGCAACATATTCCAGTAAATCCAGCGGAAGGCCAGTTTACCCATGTGGTTGATCCTGCTTTCTTTCAGCAAGCGGAGGGGGCCGACGCCAGGGAATGGAAAGGAGCCTTCAACAGGCTCGTGGGTATAATTGAAGTCGATCAGCAGTGCTTTCCCGTTCCCTGTTTCAATAAAGCAGTTGGCGTGTCCGTCGAATTCTTCTTTCAACGGTTCTCCAGAGACGTACCGCATAATATTATCGGTCAGGATTTCTGCTTCAAAATGCGCTACAGATCCCGCTTTCGATGCAGCGATATTAGTGGCATCTCCCAGTACAAAAATATTGGGCCAATCTTTGGATTGCAGGGTTGCTTTATGGGTAGGAACAAAGTTCAGATCATCTCCCATGCCGGAACGGGCAATCAGTTCGTCGCCCTTATTGGTGGGAACTGTGACCAGCAAATCGAATGGCACAACCCTTCCACCGTAATCGACGATTGTTTTGTTCTCATTATCGACACTTTCTATGGCAAAGTCGCTTTCAATATGGATCTGTTTTTGCTCGAGCAAATGTTCCAGTGCAGCGGTTGCCTTCGGTTTGGTAAATGCACCGCTCAGGGGTGTGACAAAAGTGATCTCCACTTTGTCGCGCATGTGTTTGTTTTTGAAATAGGAATCAGCCAGGAAAGCAAATTCTAGGGGGGCAACCGGGCATTTTATAGGCATTTCCGTGATGTGGACCACCAGTTTTCCGCCTTTCCATTCCCGCAGTTTATTGCGCAGGGCCAGCGCACCTTCAAAAGTGTAAAAGTCGAACACACTTTTTTGCCATTCTTCGCCCTGCATACCCTCCGTTTCATCCGGAGCGATTTTAGCGCCCGTGGCAATGATCAGGAGATCATATTGCAGGCGATCGCCGTTGACCATGCTCACATATTGTTCTTTCGGCATGATCCGGTCGATCTGTTCATTGATCAGATTAACCCCTTTTGGAATAAAATCCCGGATCGGTTTGATGATATCTTCCGGTTCGTAAATATCAAAAGGCAGGAAAAGATACCCTGGTTGGTAATAGTGCTCTTCCCGTTCATCAATAACGTCTATTTCCCATTCTCCGGCATTTAAATGATGGTGCAGGTGGTTCGCCATCATGGTTCCGGCAGTGCCGGCGCCTAAAATAATCATTCGTTTCATGCTCTCTGATTTTGCAGTGAATAAAACTCAATGCAAAAGTCCGGGGCTGTGACATGTTCAGGTATGACGAGTATCATACATGGGGATGATATGAAAGAACTTACTGACTTTCATATTCGGGAAACATACCTTGCAAGGGCAGCAGAAGTGCGCAGGAATAGCGTATTGCAACTTGATCAACAGGATAATAAACCGGGACGTGAATGGAGTAGATTTTGCTGATATGGCACTTTTTTTAAACCGTTTTTCTCCTCAAAATCCGCTCCATCAACGTCCTTAATTATTTCAGGCCTCTTTCTCCACCGCCGGGTGCATCACCGTCTGCTGGTGTGCAATACTTTCGTTGTGCACGGCCGACAGGAATTTCTCGATAAATTCGTCGTTCAGCCCGCGCTGACGGCCTTCGGCAAAACCTTTTTCCAGGATTTCATTCCAGCGCACGGCTTGCAGGATAGCGATATTGTTGCGCAGTTTGTAGCGACCGATATCTTCCGCAATACGCATACGGCGGGACAACAGGTTGAGCAGGTCCAAATCGATTTCGTCAATTTTATGGCGTAGGTTTTCGATATTTTCCAAAAACTCGACATTGTCGGTGGTTTCGCGGCGCACGATGAGACTGGCCACCAATTCGGCATACACAAACGGTGTGATCTGCTGTTTGGCGTCGCTCCAGGCCGCATCAGGATTAGGGTGAACCTCCGTCATCAGACCGTCGTAGTTGAGATCGAGCGCCTGCTGGGCTACTTCGAGCAGGTCTTCGCGGTTGCCACAGATATGGGAGTTGTCGCAAATCATGGGCAAATCCGGCATTCTCCGGCGCAGTTCGATGGGCAGTTCCCAGTAGGGTGCGTTGCGGAATTTGGATTTGGTATAGGTTGAAAAACCCCGGTGGATGGCGCCGATATTACTGACACCTGCATTACGAATGCGTTCAATGGCGCCAATCCAGAGGTCGAGGTCGGGGTTAACAGGGTTCTTGATCAGCACGGGTACGTCCACGCCTTTGAGCGCATCTGCAATTTCCTGTACGGAAAAAGGGTTGACAGTACTGCGGGCGCCTACCCAAAGTACGTCCACGCCGTGTTTGAGCGCTTCGTACACCTGGTTGCCGTTGGCGACTTCAATCGTAGTTTTTAAGCCGGTTTCCTGTTTAACGAGGCGCAGCCAGGGCAGGGCCTGCGGGCCATTGCCTTCAAATGCGCCGGGGCGGGTACGGGGTTTCCAGACACCGGAACGAAACAGGTCGATGCCGAGGTCCTTGAGGCCACGCGCGGTTGCGATAACCTGTTCTTCTGACTCTGCGGAGCAAGGACCGGCAATCAGGAATGGGCGATTTTGTTTTTTTGTAAACATGAGAATAAAAAGAGTGTGAGAGAGTGAGAGAGAAGTGAGAGCGTGAGAGAAACGAGAGTGTGAGAGAAGCGAGAGCGTGAGAGAAAATGCCTGCTTCGCGCTAATATTTCCAGGCGCGAAGCGGTGTAATCTACGAACGCTCACTTCTCTCACTTCTCTCACTCTCTCACGCTCTCACGCTCTTTTAAAGAAGGGTCGATGATCCGGCGGATATCATTTGCCTGATGAATAAGTTCTTCAAAAGACTCGAAATCTTTTTTGATCAGTAAAGTGCGGAACCTGCTGATGGTATTGATGAATTCATCGAGCACATCGAGCACATTGTCGCGGTTTTGTTTAAAAATGGGCACCCAGGTATCAGGGCTACTTTTGGCCAGTCGAACAGTGCTGTTAAAACCACCACTCGCCAGTTCGAAAATCCGGTCTTCGTTTTTTTCTTTTTCCAATACGGTTAGCGCCAGTGCGAAGGAAGCGATGTGCGAAATATGACTGACATAAGCCACATGCAAGTCGTGCGCGGCGCCTTCCAGAAAATTCAGGTGCATGCCCAACGATTCATACAGCGATTGGCACAATGCAACCGCAGC